>NZ_JBITDK010000004.1:0-49852 GCF_044454165.1 Streptomyces sp. NPDC051567
TCCCCCAGCTACCGCTGGGAGGTGCCCCCGCGCTCGTTTCGTCTCGGCTCCTCTTCGAGGCCCTTGGAGGCCGAGCTGTCGGGGCGCCCGAGTACGTCCAGCACTACGGGCACTCTCCGCCTTGCGATGCGCCGCACCGGACGCCGCGGGCCTTACCGGCACCACTTCGACGACAGGACCTACGGCATCAGCTGGTACGCGGGAAAGTTGCCCGGCAGCCGTTCGCCGGCGGGGCCCTGGGTGACGGCCCGGACGAGCAGTTCACCGCCCACGAACGCGCCGCGCCAGGAGGCGCCGAAACCGCCGAAGAGCTCCTCCCGGTCCCCCCGGGAGCGGGGTGTGCCGTGGCCGAGTTTGAAGGCGCGGATCTGCGGGGCGAGACGGGCGAAGGTGTCCGGGTCGTCGGTCGACAAGGTCGCCACCAGCGCCCCGTTGGAGGCGTTCATGGCGGCGAGCAGCTCGGCCTCCGTGTCGACGAGGACGATGGTGTCGACGGGGCCGAACGGCTCGGCGTGGTAGAGCGGCGAGGCGGCGGGCGGGCTCAGCAGGGCGAGGGGGGCGGCGTACGCCGAGGTGTCCTGGCCGGGCAGGAGGCGCGCCGGGTCCAGGGCGCCCCGGAAGAGCGGTACGGCGCCCCGCTCGATCGCGTCGGCCGCCTGGCCGGCCAGCTCGCGGGCCTTGGCCGCGTTGATGAGCGGGCCGAAGTCCAGTGCGGGCAGGGGGTCCTCGGGGCGGGCGACGGCGAGCGGGTGGCCCGTACGGACGGACGCGACGGCGGGCAGGTAGGCGGCGAGGAAGGCGTCGAAGACGGTGCGCTGGACGACGAAGCGGGGGTAGGCGGTGCAGCGCTGCTTGCCGTAGTCGAAGAGCCGGGGGACGAGCGCGGTGAGGGCGGGCCAGTCGGTGTACTCCCAGATGCCCCAGGTGTTGAGGCCCTCCTGCTCCAGGATGTGGCGTTTGCCGAGGTCGGTGACGGCGGTGGCGATCCGGGCGCCGGTGTCGCGACCGCCGACGAAGGAGACACAGCCGATCTCCGGGGAGCGGACGAGGGCCTCGGAGAGTTCCCCGCCGCTGCCGCTGACCAGGGTGACCGGGACGCCCTCGCGCCGGATCAGCGCACAGGCGAGGGTGAGACAGGCGACCCCGCCGTCGGTGGGGGCCTTGGCGATGACGGCGTTCCCGGCGAGGGCCTGCACGAGCATGGCGTGGACGAGGACCGACATCGGATAGTTCCAGCTGGCGATGTTGGAGACCGGCCCGTCGAGCGGGGGGCGGCCCTCGACCATGGGCGCGATGTTCTCCACGTACCAGCGGACCCCGTCGACGGCCCGGTCGACATCGGCGCGGGCCAGGCGCCAGGGCTTGCCGATCTCCCAGACGAGCAGGAGCGCGAGGGAATCACGGTGCGCGTCGAGGGCGTCGAGGGCGGCGCCGACCCGGGCACGCCGTTCGGGCAACGGGACCTGTCGCCAGGCGCGGTGCTGGTCGAGGCCGGCCCGGACGGCCCGGCCCGCGGTGACGGCGTCCAGGCGGGGCGGTCCGGCGACGGGGCTGCCGTCGACGGGGCTGGTCGCGGGGAGCGCGTGGCCGTCGGGGACCCAGGAACCGTCCCAGAGGTTGAGGACCCGGTCGTCGCGGAACGCCTCGGGGGCGACGGTGAGGGCCCGTTCCCAGGCGTCGCTCCAGGAGGTGCCGGGTTTCAGCGCGCGGACGGGCGCGGCGGCGGCCGGGGGCGCGGAAGAGGAGGTGGAGGGCATCGGTGGTTCTCCGCTCAGGGGCGGGCGGGGGCGGACCCGCGTCGGGTGGAGGTCTTCGCGCACGCCCACGGGGGCCGGAAAACACCGCAGAGCCCCGCCCCTTGAAGGGGGAGGCTCTGCCCTGTGATCGGTGCCCACCGGACCGGGCGGCCGGTCCTGCCTGCGGAGAACCGGACGCGCGTGTCCGGGTGGAACAAGCCGGGGCCCCGTGGACACTCGCGCAGGCATCGGAGGCCCCGGCTCGAAGAGGGGACTGCGTCAGCTGCCGGCGGAGACGTTGCCGGAGAGGACCGGGATGTTGTCCAGGATGTGCGAGAGCGGCTCGTCGCCCTTGGCCTGGGTGGAGTTCTCGGTGCACTGCTGGTTCTGCGGGTTGGACAGGACGGGGATGTCCTGGATGCCGACGTTGATGAGGGCGATCAGCGACTGGGCGTTGACCTTGGCCGGCAGGCCGATGCAGGGCTTGTTCAGGCTGCCCTGGACCAGGCTGAGCTGCGGGCTCTGGTCGCCGTGGGTCTTCTGGTTGCCGTACGCCTGGACGGCGCCGTTGCCGTTGACGGTGTTGACCCCGTTGTCGTTGCCGATGGCCATGGCGGGGGCGGCCACTGCGGCGCCCGCGCCGAGGACGGAAGCGGTCACGGCGGCGGTGGCCATCATCTTCTTGATCATTACTGGTCCTTCTGTCGCACGAGTGCCCGATGGTGAGCGCCTTGATCAACGGCCGGGCCCCGGTCAGGTTCCGCTGCTTCACCCGATCGGCGGCGCGTCCGGACCCGGTGGTCCGGAGTATGACCGAACGGTCACAGCCCGGGGTGCGGGGAACGAGGTGATCACGACGGACGTCTAGCGGTTCGGTGACGGCGTGTCGTGCGCGTCGCCGGACGGAATCGGCAAGAACCGGCGGGCCGTCGGCCACCGCGTGGGCGGTGGAGGTGACGGCCGGGTGTGAGCAGCAAGGCGGCGCTGGGATGAAAGCGGTAACGGTGGCGGGCGAGCCCTCCGACACTCCGGAGGCCGAGGAGCCCCGCGGCCCGGGAACGGCGGACCCGGACTCCGCACACGGGACCGGACCGGAGGAGAAGGCCGAGGACTCGGCGGGGGACGCGGCGGACCCGGACTCCGGGGCCGAGTCGGAGCCCGAGCCCGAGTCCGGCGGCGAGGACGAGCCGGAAGCTGAGACGGAACCGGAACCGGAACCCGAGCAGGAATCGGAGACGGAGCGCCCCGAGGAGGCGGAGCCTGCGGCGGGCGAGGTGGCCGACGGCGATCCGGAAGACTCCGTGGCCGGGAGCGACAGCGACAGCGACCAGGCTGAGCAGGATGGTGAGGCTGCGGCCGGAACCGGAGTGGACCCCGAACCAGAGCCGGAGCCAGAACCGGAACCCGAATCGGAACCGGAATCGGAACCCGGGCCGGAAGCCCGCACCGCGTCCGGGCCGGAATCCGAGGGCCCGAAGAACGGGACGGATGGGGAGGACGGGGCGGACGGGGAGCCGACGAGTCGGCTCCCCGTGGTCACGCCGCGGGACACCACCGGAACCGTCCTCCTCGCGAAGGTTTCCGTTCCGCCGCGGGCCGAGGCCGTGCGGACGGTCCGGGAGGAGCCCTGGGCAGCCCGGCAGGCACCCCTGCCCCCGTTGGAGATGCCGGCGGAGTTCACCTACCCCGCTCCCCCGCCGGAGCCGGAGCCGGAGCCGGAGCCGGAGACACCCCGCCGGACCGGGGTGCGGCGGGTCAAGGTGTGGGTCCCGGTCCTGCTGCTGGCCGCCGGGGCCGTCACCGCCGCCCAGTTGCTGCGCCCGCTGCCCGCGCCGACGCTCGTCCCGACCGGGACGGTCCACACCATCGACGGGCAGTTCGGCATACCGTGGCCCGCCAAGGGCCAGGCAGCCGTCCGGGTCCCCGGCTCCGGGGAGATCGGCACCTTCGGCGAGCAGAAGCCGGTGGCGATCGCGAGTGTGGCCAAGGTGATGACGGCCTACGTGATCCTCCGCGGCCACCCGTTGGCCAAGAACGATCCGGGCCCGGACATCGAGATCGACGCGGAGGCCGTGGCGGAGGGCGCCTCCGTCGACGAGTCCCGGATCGAGGGGCTCGTCGCCGGGACGAAGTACAGCCAGCGGGACATGCTCAAGATGCTGATGATCCCCTCGGGCAACAACGCCGCCCGGCTGCTGGCCCGGTGGGACGGCGGCACCGGCTCCGACACGGCGTTCGTCGCCAAGATGAACGCCGCCGCCGCCGAGCTCGGGATGCGGGACACCGCGTACACGGACCCCAGCGGTCTGGACAAGGGGACCGTCAGTACCGCCACCGACCAGCTGAAACTCGCGGAGGCGGTGATGAAGGACGACGCGTTCCGCGCGATCGTCGCGCTGCCCGACGCGACCGTCAAGGGGCTGCCCGCGCCGCTCTACAACAACAACGACCTGCTCTCCGTCACCGGGCTGAGCGTCAAGGGCATCAAGACCGGATCGAGTTCCGCCGCGGGCGGCGCGCTGATGTGGGCCGCGTACAAGACGGTCGGCGGCGAGACCCCGCTGATCCTGGGCGTGGTGCTGGAGCAGCGCGTGGACGGCCCGGACCCCCAGGCCCTGAAGAGCCTCGCCCTCGTCAAGACCAACAGCAAGAAGGTCATCGGGGCCGTGCGGGAGGCCCTCGCCTCGGTTCCGGCCGTCCGCAAGGGGCAGGTCGTGGGGCATGTGGACGACGGGCTGGGCGGCCGTACCCCGCTGGTGGCCACGGAGGACCTGAACGTGGTCGGGGTGCCCGGTCAGAAGCTGCGGATGTCGCTCGACACCGGCGTCGGGCCGCTGCCCCGGACGGCGAGGGCGGGAACCGGGATCGGCGTGCTGAGGATCGGCGAGGGGGAGGGCGCGAAGTCCGTCCCGGTCGCGGTGCGGGGCCCCTTGGCGGAGCCGTCGTTCGGCACCCGGCTCACCCGGCTCCGCTGAGGCGGAGAGAAGAGGGAAGAAGAGGGAAGAAGGTCCGCCCGGGGCCTGCGGCGCTGTGCGCGGCAGGCCCCGGGCGGGCGGGTGCGGTGGCGGGGCCGTTGCTCAGCCCACGGTGACGCGGATCTTGGACTGGCCGTGGCCCAGTTTCTCCCAGTCCGCCATGAAGCGGGCGGTGAGGCCGTGCTTGGCCGCCAGGTCCACGAGGGTCTGCGTGCGGTAGTAGAAGTCCTCGCGCAGGACCTGGTGCTCGGTGCCCTCGGTGCGGTCGAAGGTGAAGTCGAACCAGCCGCCGGGGGCCAGGACACGGCCCACATGGGCGAAGCACTCGTCGATGATCCCGATCGGTGAGTGGGAGAAGACGCTGTGGGCGTGGACCACGTCGAAGTGGTGGTCGGGCAGGAAGTCCAGGGTGAGGTTCTGGGTGATGGTCAGGTGCGGGAGCTTGGCCTGGAGCTCCTGCTTGGTCAGGGTCTCCTTGGCCGATATGAGGATGTCGGGGGAGATGTCGATGCCGTAGTAGTGGCCGGCGTCGAGGTGGTCGATGAAGCGCCAGCCCGCCCGCAGGTTGCCGCAGCCGATGTCGAGCATCCGGTGCCGGGGGGTGAGGCCGTGCTCCAGGAGGTAGTCGAACTGCATCTTGCCGAGCGCCAGCCAGCGGTCGTGGGTCTGGCTGCCCACGGCGGCCTCGGGGTTGCGGCCCGTGTCGGAGGCCATGACCGCCCGGTAGTAGCCCACGTGGTCGGGATGCTTCAGGCGCAGCCAGCCGTCACGCGCCGCGCGGCGGAGGTAGGGAGTGATGCGGTCCGGGTTGGTCATCGCGTAGCGGACCTTGTGACCGACACTGGTCCGGTTGGCGAGGAGATTCTTCTTCGTGGCCATGGATTCCCTTGTCTGATGACGGTACGTGAGGGACTGCTCAGGCGGTGGTGCGGCGCAGGACGACGAGGATCAGCACGACCAGGGCGGCCACGAGGCCGACGTAGAGCGCGGTCTCGATCCACTGGAAGACCCAGAAGTCGCTGCTGGGGTAGACCTTGTGGTAGCGGGCGACGAAGCCGTGTTCGTCCATGCACTGGCGGAGGGGGTCGCCGGAGGTCTGGCACACCTCAAGGATGGAGTGCTCTCGCCCGTCGGGCGTCAGGTAGCCGAACTCCCCCGTGGACCAGGCGCTGCCGACCGGTGTCTTGGGTGTCGTGCCGGGGGTGATCCGGACCTCGGGGGAGATCCAGCTCCGCCGGAAGAAGGCCAGGAACACACTGGTCGTGCCGATCGCCGCGAAGGTCACGGCCATGGCGGGCAGGGTGCGGCGGACCAGCAGGCCCACGGCCGTGCCGACGGTGAGACCGAACAGGGCGCAGGCCACGGAGGCGGGCCCGGTCGCGTTGTAGATGGCGGCGTCGTGCCAGTAGAGCCCGTCGAGCGTGTTGGAGACGGGCGCCCACCACCAGGCGACGAGAGCGGCGACGACGGCCGAGGCGAGCGTGGTGAAGAGCGCGGCGAGGCCGAAGCGGGCGACGAACCAGTCGCGGACGCCGATGCCCTGGGTCAGGGTCAGCCGGAAGGTGCCGGTCTCCAGCTCGCGCCCGATGAGCGGGGCGCCCCAGAAGACGCCGATGAGGGCCGGGAGGGCGATCCCGAGGATGCCCAGGGCCCTGATCGCCTCCGTGTTGCCGTCCACGATGAGCATGGAGGCCAGGCTCTCGCAGTCGCCGTTCCATCCCTTGCACGGGACGAACCGGTACTCCTCGATGAGCGCCGTCATCGCGGCGCGCCGGTGGGCGACCCAGGCCGCGCAGGCCAGGAGCAGCAGGGTCGCGGTGAGGAGCATCACGCGCTGCTGGCGCCAGGCCAGCCAGAGTGCGCCGGTCATGCGGCGGCCCCTTCGGGAGCCGTGGCGGACGTGGTGGCGGACGTGGTGGGGTGCGGGGCGCGCAGGTAGGCGAGCAAGAGGTTTTCCATGGTGGGGGTCTCGGCGATCCAGCGGTCGTCGGCCCCGGGCAGGGGCGCGGCGCCGGTGGCGGGGTGACGGACGAGGGCGGTGACCTGGCGGCCGGTCCTGGCGGCGTGCACGACGGCCGTGCGGTCGAAGCCGTGGGGCAGGCCGTCGGTCTCGATGGGGTCGGCGCGTCCGGTGAGCCGGGTGTGACCGTCGCACAGCTCCTGGATGTCGCCGCAGAGCCGTACCGTGCCGTCCCTGAGGAGGAGGACCCGGTCGCAGACCTCGTCCAGTTCCGCCAGGACGTGCGAGGACATCACGATGCTGGTGCCGTGCTCGGCGGCCTCGGCCATGAGCAGGGCGGTGATCTCGTGCCGGGCGAGCGGGTCGAGGTCGGCGAGCGGCTCGTCCAGGAGGAGCAGCCCGGCGCGCTTGCCCAGGGTCATGGCGAGGGCGACGCGGGTGCGGTTGCCGCCGGAGAGGGAGCCGATCCGCGCGTCGAGGGGGATGTTCCCGGCCCGTACGAGGCGTTCGGCGGCGTCCTGGTCCCAGCGGCGGTTCAGGCGGCGGCCCAGGCGCAGGGTGTCGGCGACGGTGAAGCGGGCGAAGAGCGGCCGGTCCTGGGCCAGGAAGGCCGTGTCCTCACGGGCCTCGCGGGAGCCGGGGGCGTGGCCGAGGACACGTATCTCCCCGGTGGAGGGCCGCAGCAGACCGGCCGCGAGCTGGAGCAGTGTGCTCTTGCCCGCGCCGTTGGGTCCGACGAGCGCGGTGATGCTCCCGGCGGCGATGTCGATGTCGCACGCCCACAGGGCCCGGCGGCCCTCGAACTGTCTGCCGAGCCGCGTCGCGCGCAGCGCGCCGGCGACGGTCGGGTCACTCACGTGGTGTGTCCTCTCTCTGCCCCGAGACCGCGGGCTACGGCCCGGAGGGGGTGAAACATGTGTCCGCGACGGCCGTGACGAGCGCGGTGACGTCGTCACGGTCGAGTCCGGCTTCCCGCGCCCGGGTCATCCAGGCCGCGAGGGCGAGGCCGAGCGGGGCGTCGGCCGCCGTCTCGGGGCGGGACAGCGAGCGCCGTACGAAGGTCCCCGCGCCGGGGCGGGGTTCGACGAGCCCTTCGCGCTCCAGTTCCCGGTACGCCTTGAGCACGGTGTTCGGGTTGATCGCGGTGGCCGCGACCACTTCGCGGGCCGTCGGCAGCCGGTCGCCCGGCTCCAGTACGCCCATGCGCAGCGCCTGCTTGACCTGGGTGACGAGTTGCAGGTAAGTCGCGACACCGCTGCGCCGGTCGACCCGGAACTCCATCTCCACCTCATTTCACTAACGTGTTAGTGGAATAGTGCAGACTCCGGCCCTGCCCGTCAATTTCAAGATCACCGGACCCGCGTCCGGCCCGGCCGGGCCGCCCGACCCTGGACCACCCCCGGGCAGGCCACTCTTGCGGAATTGGCCTTGCCGGTGCGGTGATCGGCCCGGGTACGTTCGCCGCATGCGCATCCACATCGTCGACTCCTTCGCCGACCGTCCCTTCTCCGGGAACCCCGCCGGTGTCTGTCTGCTCCCGCCCGGTCAGTGGCCGCAGGACCCGTGGCTGCGGCAGGTCGCCGCGGAACTGAACCACTCCGAGACCGCGTTCGCCCTCCCCCTGCCGGCCGGGGGCGAGGCCGACTGGGAGATCCGCTGGTTCACCCCGCTCGTGGAGACCAACCTGTGCGGCCATGCCACATTGGCCACGGTCCACACCCTCCACCGGGAACGCGGCCTGGTCGGTACGGTGCGGTTCCGCAGCCGCTTCAGCGGCGTCCTGACCGCGTGGGTGGACGGGGACGGCGCCGTCACCCTGGACTTCCCGGCCGCCCCGCACCACGAGGTTCCCGTCCCCGACGGTCTCGCCGAAGCCCTCGGGGTGCGGCCCGAGGCCGCCTTCCGGACCGGCGCGCTCGGTGACCTGCTCACGGTCCTGCCCGACGAGGCCGCCGTCCGGGCGGTACGGCCCGACCTCCCGGCGATCGCCGCCCTGACCCGGCGCGAGGGGCTGCGCGGTGTCATCGTCACCGCGGCGGCCTCCTCGCGGGAGCCGGGCTACGACTTCGTCTCCCGCTTCTTCTCGCCCGCCGAGGGGATTCCCGAGGACCCGGTCACCGGCAGCGCGCACACCGCGCTGGCCCCCTACTGGTCCGCACGGCTGGGCCGTGACGGGCTGACCGGGTTCCAGGCGTCCGCCCGGGGCGGCCTGGTCGGGACCTCGCTCCACGGCGACCGCGTCCACCTCACCGGCCCGGCGGTCACCGTGCTGGAAGGGACCCTGCACGTCTGACACCGCCGCGGCGGCCACGACGACCAGGAACAGGCGGGGTGGGGCGGGCCGGGAGGCCGTGTCAGCGGGGCTCGCGGACGAAGAGGGTGACGGTCGCCCCCTCGACGAACCCGTGCCGGCGCATCAGCGCGGCCGAAGCCTCGTTGCGGGACTCCACATCGGTGACGACGGCGGTGGCGCCCGCCTCCTCCAGCGTGCGGCAGCAGGCTTCGGCGAGCCGGCCGCCGACGCCCCGCCCCTGGAAGTCGGGGTCGGTGGCGATCCATTCGAGGTTGCCCCAGTCGGCCCGCTGGTCGAAGCCCATGGACCCGAGCACGTACCCCGCGACCCGGTCGCCCGCGAGCGCCACCCAGCACGCGGACTCCACGCCGTCCAGGTGGTGGGCCACGGCGGAGAGCGACCACGAGGTGTAGGGCTTGACGGACAGGTCGTAGAGGCGCCGCCCCAGGGCCAGGACCTGCGGTACGTGATCCACGGACAGGGGAACCAGCCGGATCTCGGACACCATGGGACGACTCTAGAACGCTCGGCCGGTCACCGCCCGTCCGCGCTCCGCCACCCGGGCCCCACCCGGGCCCCACCCGTCCGGCGCCCGGGTGCCCGCGTGTGCCGGGAGCTCCCGGCAGGACAGGAACGCGGCCTGCCCGCCGCTCCCCGCCACGGCGGCTCCCTCGTGGAGAGCCCGGCGGCGGGCCCGGCCGTCAGTCGAGGGCCGGGTGCAGCTCGGGGTGGGCGTCCCACCACTCCTGGTGGAAGCGGTTGTTGCCGACATTGGCCAGGTAGGCGCGGGCCGCCGCGCGGTAGAGCAGTTCCGCCTGCCGGGCCGAGACCGAGGAACGGTTCCAGGCGAGGCGGATACGGCCGGTGACCGGGGAGCCGACGAGCGGGCGCAGCACCGTACCTTCCGCCCTCAGCGCGGTCGGCTGGCTGAGCGAGATCACCCGGCCCGCCGCGATCAGGTCGTAGTGCATCTTGCGGTCGGTGATGCGGTGGCTCAGCGAGGGGATGAAACCCGCCTTCGCGCAGGCCGTGGTCAGGGCTTCGGGGCCGCCGTCGTCGTCCTCCACCAGCGTCATCCACGACTCGGCGGCGAGGTCGGCCAGGTCGATGCGGTCCAGGTGCGCGAGGGGGTGGCGGGCCGACAGCCGGATGCAGAACGGTTCCCTCGGGACCAGGGTCCGGACCAGGACCCCTTCGGGGAGCGCCACCTCGTGGTCGTTGACCTCCCCGTACACGATGGCGTCGTACTGGCCGGCGCCGAGCATCCGGGAGAGCGCCGTCACCGAGTCCTCCAGGTCGACGGTGATCTCCCGGCCCGACATCGACAGGTCCGTGCGCGCGAGGAGGCCGTCGAGCAGGACGAGCATGATGCAGCCCAGCCGCAGCGGGGCGTCGGCGGCGAGGGCGCGGGCCTCCGCGCCGAGTGCGTCCATCTCGTTCAGCACCCGGCGCGCCTTGGCCAGGACGAACTGGCCGAGCGGGGTGGGCTCCACACCGCCCCGGCCCCGGACGAAGAGCTCACCGCCGGTGGCCCGTTCGATCCGGCGGAGCTGGGCGGAGAGCGCGGGCTGGGAGACGCCGAGCCGGCGTGCGGCGGCCCCCAGACTTCCCGCTTCCGCTATCCGGCAGACGGCTTGCAGGTGCCTCAACTCCAGCTGCATCCGGGCAGCGTACGCAGCGCGGTGCCGTCGCACCATAACGCGGGTCTTATGCCGTCCAGGATGTCCCATTCTTGCCATGTCCACGCTCATACTCGGCGGCGACGAGCACGGACTCCCACCCCCCACGATCGGAGTGGACGTTGCAGCCCACCAGACTGACGGCGACAGTGGCGGCCCTGGCGCTGACCGCGAGCCTCGCCGGCGCCCTGGCCGGGACGGCATCGGCCGCGCAGCAAGCGCAGCCCGCACCGCCCCCGAAGGACACCTCCGCCGCCCGCGCGGTCGCCGCGGCCGACCAGGCCGTAGGCAGCGGTCTCGACTCCCTGGTCAACTCCTCGCAGGAGCAGTACGAACGACGCCTGGTCACCCCCTGGCTGCGGGACCTGTACTCCGTGGCCTACGAACGCAGCTACCGCGGCCTGCCGGTCGTCGGGGGCGACGCGGTCGTCCTCGCGGACGGCGAGGGCAAGGTGCGCACCCTCCAGTCCGCCTCCTCCGTACGGATCGACGTGCCGACCCGGCCGACCGTCACCGCCAAGGACGCCGAGACGGCCTCGCGGGCGAAGCTGGTGAAGGTCGACAAGGTCGAGAGCAGCCGGCTGGTCGTCAGGCTCAAGGACGACAGGCCGGTCCTGGCCTGGGAGACCGTCCTGACCGGGCGGACGGGTACGGCCCCCAGCCGGCTCCACGTCTTCGTGGACGCCCGCACCGGCGCGGTCGTCGACACCCACGACGAGGTCGTCGCGGGCACCGGCAACAGCAAGTGGAACGGTCCCGGCCCGCTGGCCATCGACACCACCGCCTCGGGCTCCACGTACACGCTGCGCGACCCCAACCGGGCCGGGCTGAGCTGCGCGGACTACAGCACGGGCGCGGTCTTCTCGAAGTCCTCCGACTCCTGGGGCACCGGCAACCCCACCTCCAAGGAGACCGGCTGTGTGGACCTCATGTTCGCCGCGCAGAAGCAGTGGGACATGCTGGGGCAGTGGCTGGGCCGCAACGGCGTCAGCGGCAACGGCCGCAGCTTCCCGGGCAAGGTCGGCCTCAGCGACCTGAACGCCTACTGGGACGGCAGCGCGGTGACGATCGGGCGCAACAGCGCCAACGAGTGGATCGCCGGCCTGGACGTGGTGGCCCACGAGTACGGGCACGCCATCGACTCCAACACCCCCGGCGGCACCAGCGGCCAGGAGGCCGGGCTCGGCGAGGGCACCGGGGACATCTTCGGCGCGCTGACCGAGGCGTACGTCAACGAACCGTCCCCGTACGACACACCGGACTACACCGTCGGCGAGGTGATCAACCTCCAGGGGCGGGGCCCGATCCGGAACATGTACAACCCGCCGGCCGTCAACAACGACCCCGCGTGTTACAGCTCCGCGATACCCGGGACGGAGGTGCACGCGGCGGCGGGCCCGCTGAACCACTGGTTCTACCTGCTGGCCGAGGGCACCAGCCCGGGCGGCGGCAAGCCCAGCAGCAGCACCTGCAACCAGACCACGCTGACCGGTGTGGGCATCCAGAACGCGGGCAAGGTCTTCTACGGCGGCATGCTGCTCAAGACCAGCAGCATGTCGTACAAGAAGTACCGTACGGCGACGCTCAGTTCGGCGAAGGCGCTCGACACCACCTGCGACCTCTTCACCCGGACCAAGGCGGCGTGGGACGCCATCAGCGTGCCCGCCCAGACCGGTGACCCGACGTGCACCCCGAGCGGGCAGAACAACGACTTCTCGCTGGCGCTGAACCCTCCCTCGGGCACCGTCCAGCAGGGCGGATCGGTCACCACCACGGTGACCACCAGCACCACCACGGGCACGGCCCAGTCGGTGACCCTGAGCGCGTCCGGTCTGCCCGCCGGGGTGAGCGCCTCGTTCAGCCCGGCCACCGTGCAGTCCGGCCAGTCCTCGGTGCTGACGCTGAGCGCCACCTCCAACGCGGCGCCCGGCTCCTCCGGTGTCGTCGTCAAGGGGCAGGGCTCCACGCTCTCCCACACCGTCGACTACGCGCTCAACGTCGGCGGGACCCAGCCCGGCAACGACCCGCCGGACATCGGCGTCGCCAACATCCAGGCGCACCTGGCCCAGCTGAACACCATCGCCTCGCAGAACGGCGGCAACCGCCGTGCGGGCAGCGCCGGTCACACCCAGTCGCTGGCGTACGTGAAGGGCAAGCTCCAGGCCGCCGGGTTCACCGTCACCGAGCAGAGCTGCACCTCCTGCACCTACCCGTCCAACAACCTGATCGCCGACTGGCCGGGCGGCCCCGCCGACCAGACCGTCGTGTTCGGCGCGCACCTCGACGGCGTCCCGGCCGGGCCCGGCATCAACGACAACGGCTCGGGCTCCGCGACCCTGCTGGAGAACGCCCTGGTCCTCGCGCAGAAGAACCCCACGATGACGAAGCACGTACGGTTCGCCTGGTGGACCGACGAGGAGCAGGGGCTCAACGGTTCCCGTTTCTACGTCAACCAGCTGAGCGCCACGCAGCGTTCGGCCATCAAGGCCTACTACAACTTCGACATGGTCGGCTCCACCAACGGCGGCTACTTCATCAACAACGTCAACTCCGCCGCCGCCGCACCGCTCAAGGCGTACTGGACCTCGCTGAACCTCGCGCCCGAGGAGAACGTGGAGGGCCAGGGCCGCAGTGACGACGCCTCCTTCCAGGCGGCCGGCATCGCCACCTCCGGCTACGCGGCCGGTGCCAGCGCCCGCAAGACCTCGGCGCAGGCGGCCAAGTGGGGCGGCACCGCGAACGCGGCCTACGACTCCTGCTACCACAGCGCCTGCGACACCACGAACAACATCAGCGCCACGGTGCTGGACCGCAGCGCCGACGGTGTCGCGTACGCCGTCTGGAAGCAGGCGGTGGGCGGTGAGGCCCCCGCGCAGGACTTCTCGCTGAGCACCAGCCCCTCCGCGGGCACCGTCACCCCGGGCGGGACCACCTCGGCCACGGTGAACACCACCACCGTGAGCGGGGCCGCCCAGACGATCGCCCTGTCGGTCTCCGGCGCGCCCAGCGGCGTGAGCGCGACCCTCAGCCCCTCCTCCGTGCAGTCCGGCAGCTCCTCGACGCTGTCCGTGCAGGCCGCCGCGGGCACCGCGCCGGGTACGTACACCCTGACGGTGACCGGCTCCGGCACGGTCGGCCACACCACCACCTACACGCTGACGGTCGGCGGCGGGGGCGGCACCTGCACCCCGCGCCAGCTCGTGGCCAACGGCGGCTTCGAGGGCGGCACCAGCCCCTGGACCACCACCTCGGGCGTGATCACCAACCAGGCCGGCCAGGCGCCGCGCGGCGGCTCGTACATGGCCTGGCTCAACGGCTGGGGCTCGCCCCGTACGGACAGCGCCGCGCAGTCGCTGACCGTCCCGTCGGGCTGCTCCTCGTACCGGCTCTCCTTCTACCTGCACATCGACACGGCCGAGACCGGGAACGTGGTCTACGACCGGTTCACGGTCTCGGTCAACGGGCAGACGCTGGAGACCCTGTCCAACGTGAACGCCGGTCCCGGCTACGCGCTGAAGTCGTACGACCTCGCGCAGTTCGCCGGCCAGACGGTCTCCTTGCAGTTCAACGGCGTGGAGGACCAGTCCCTGCAGACCTCCTTCGTCGTGGACGACGTCACCGTCCAGGTGAGCTGACGCCCGCCCGACCCCCCATGGAGTCCGGCCCGGTCCCCCTCGGCGGGGGCCGGTCCGGACTTTTTTCGGCCGGGATTTTCCGGACAGGAGAGGGGATTCAGCCCCCACACGGCCGAATCGTATAATTAGTATTACCACGTGCTTCCGGCGGAACCGTGCTACCGTCGATCTTAGTTGCAGTTGTGGTTCCCAAAGACTTCAAGTGCCCTTGCCGAGTCATATCCGGTAAGAGCACTTTTGTTTTATCCGGACTTTTTCTCCGGGCGGGGCAATCAACGCGGCGACAGGGAACGCGCACCGTGCACGTCCCGGGAACTGCCCCGAAGGAGATCTGACATGGCTACTGGAACCGTGAAGTGGTTCAACGCGGAAAAGGGCTTCGGCTTCATCGAGCAGGACGGCGGCGGCGCCGACGTCTTCGCCCACTACTCGAACATCGCCGCCCAGGGCTTCCGTGAGCTCCAGGAGGGCCAGAAGGTGAAGTTCGACGTCACGCAGGGCCAGAAGGGCCCGCAGGCGGAGAACATCACCCCCGCCTGACGCCTCCGCGTACACCGGGCCGGGTCCCGCACCTCAGGGTGCGGGACCCGGCTCTTGTGTTTGCCGTGTCCGCCGTGTTTCCCGGGAAAACTTTCCGGGAAGACTGTCCCTTTCACGCCCACGGAGCCCACGGAGCCCCCCGGGCGGCCGGATCGCCGTGCGGGGCCCCCGATACGCTGCCGCCCATGAAGATCATCGACCTTGAGCCGGGCGACCCGCGCCTGACGGCCGACCTGCTGCCCGTGCTGCTCGAACTCCGCCCGCACCTCACCGAGGACCTGTTCCACGCGATCTACGCCGAGGGACACTCCCAGGGCCTGCGCTTCAGCGCGGCCTACGGCGACGACGGCGCGTGCGTGGGCGCGGCCGGCTGGCGGATCGTCGCCACCACCTTCCAGGTCCGCAAACTGTACGTGGACGACCTGGTCACCGCCGGAGCGGCCCGCTCCACCGGGGTGGGCCACGCCCTCCTGTCCCACCTGGAGCAACGCGCCCGCGCGGCGGACTGCGCCGTGCTCAACCTGGACTCCGGCACCCAGCGGACCGACGCCCACCGCTTCTACTTCCGGGAGCGGATGGCCGTGACCGCCTTCAACTTCGCGAAGCCGCTCCTCTGACCGGGCCCGTCCCGGCAGGGGCACACCCACCGACGCCGGGTCCGGGACGGCCCCCGCCGTAGGTCCTGTCGTCACAGTGGCGCCGGTCAGGCCCGCGGCGTCCGGTGCCGGGCGTCGCGGGCCAGGCAGGACTGTGACGACAGGGCCCAGGAGCGTCCCGGACCCGGCGCCAGGTGTCACCCGGCTTCGGCGGCCGTCCGCCGGTACTGACGGGCCGTCAGCTGGCCCTGGGCGAAGGCGTCGCCGTCCGGCGAGTAGGGACCGCCGCGGTCGAAGAGCAGGTCGGTGATGCGCCGCCACTCGGCCACCGCGGCGCGGGTGCGGCCGTCGGCGTCCTCCAGGTCTCCGGCGGCCTTCAACGCCGCCCGCTCGGCGGCTTCGAGCGCGGCGGCGCTCTGGTGGTGCGTCATGCCGGTGGCTTCGCTCCGGACCCGGTCCCGGGCCGCGCGTTCCTCGGCGGAGGGTCCGTACGGTACGGCAGCGGCGTCATCGGTCATCGGGGGCCCACCTTCCGTTTCGTGGTCCTGTCGTGTGGTCGTGCTTCCTGCTCCGGCCCCGGCCGGTCCGGGCCGTCCTGCCCCGTCCGGCACCCGTGGGCCCGGGAGTTCACGGCCGGGCCGCCGGTGCGCGCCGTCCCCCGGTGGCCCGCGCCTCTCCCGCTTGTCAGACTGGCACGAGGAGGTGTCCGATGGAACCGGTTGCGGCACTGGACCGGATCGCCTTCCTGCTGGAGTGCGCGGGGGCGCCCACGTACCGGGTGCGGGCCTTCCGGACGGCGGCGGCCGTGCTCGCGCGCAGGGACGGCCCGGAAGCGGCCGAGCGGGTACGGGCCGGTTCGCTGGAGGCCGTGCGGGGGATCGGCCCGAGGACGGCCCAGGTCGTACGGGAGGCGCTCGCCGGGGCGGTCCCCGCGTACCTGCGGGTGCTGGAGGACGAGGCGGCGGCGCTTCCCGAGGGGCCGCCGCCGGGGCCCGCCGCCCTCGCGCTGCGGGCGGCGCTGCGCGGGGACTGCCACCTGCACTCGGACTGGTCGGACGGGGGCGGCTCGATCGAGGCCATGGGGCGCGAGGCGGCCGGGGTGGGGCACGAGTGGGCCGTCCTCACCGACCATTCGCCGCGGCTGACGGTGGCGCGGGGGCTCTCGCCGGAGCGGCTGCGCGAGCAGCTGCGGGCGGTGGCCGAACTCAACCGGGGCTGGGCGCCGTTCCGGCTGCTCACCGGCATCGAGTGCGACATCCTGCCGGACGGGTCGCTCGATCAGGAACCGGAGCTGCTGGACCGGCTCGACGTCGTCGTCGGCTCCGTCCGCTCGAAGCTGCGGATGGAGGCGCCCGCGATGACCCGGCGGCTGCTGGCGGCCGTGCGCGATCCCCGGCTGGACGTCCTGGGCCACTGCACCGGGCGGCTGGTGACCGGGCGGACCCGGCCCGGGTCGGAGTTCGACGCGGAGGCCGTCCTCGCGGCGTGCGCGGAGGCCGGGACCGCGGTGGAGATCAACAGCCGGCCCGAACGGCTCGATCCGCCCCGGCGGTTGCTGCGGTCGGCGGTGGCGGCCGGGACACTGTTCGCGATCGACACGGACGCGCACGCCCCGGGCCGGCTCGACCTGCAGATCCTGGGCTGCGTACGGGCCGTGGAGTGCGGGGTCCCCGCCGACCGGATCGTCACCACCTGGCCGGCGCAGCGGCTGACGGCCTGGACCCGGGCCCGGCGGGCGGCCGGGTAGGTCCTGCTCGTCCGGCGGCCGGTGCGGGAGCGGGCCCGGGCCCGGCGGGTCTCCGGGCCCGCGGTGTCAGGTGCCGAGCCCGCGCACGAGCAGGGCCGCGTCGGCCCCGGCGACGGCCAGGGTGGTGAGGAACGGGAGCCGGCCGCGGGGGCGGAGGGCCACGAGCAGCGCCGCCACGGCCGTCATCGGCAGCAGGAGCGTGCCGTACGGGGTCACCGGCCCGGGGGCTCCCACGACCAGGGTGAGCGTCGAGCCGAGGAGCAGGAGGCCGGTGAGGGCGGCCGAGTACCGGGCGCCGAGCCGCTGCGGCAGGCCCGTGACCCCGGTGGCGAGGTCGTCGTCGATGTCGGGCAGGACGTTGGCGACGTGCGCGCCCGCGCCGAGCAGGGCCGCGGCGGCGGTGAGCCACGGCGGTGGCCAGGGCGCGCCCGGCAGGCCCAGGGTGACGAAGGCGGGCAGCAGGCCGAAGGCCAGGGCGTACGGCAGCCAGGAGAGGACCGTGCTCTTGAGCCGCAGGTTGTAGGCCCAGGCCGCCGCGACGCAGCCGAGGTGCACCGCCGCGGCGAGCGGCCCGCACGCCAGGGAGAGCGGGACGCAGAGCAGCAGCGCCAGGGCCGCGGCCCGGGTCACGGCCGCGGGGCGGACCGTACCGGCCACCAGGGGCTTGTCGCGGCGGCCGGTGGCCAGGTCCCGGCGGAGGTCGGCGCGGTCGTTGCTCCAGCCGACCGAGAGCTGTCCCGCGGCCACGGCGGCCACGGTGAGCGCGGCCCCCGGCAGGGCGCGGCCCGTGGCGGCCGTCAGCACGGCGGTGACGAGGGTGACGGCCGCCGCCGGGAGGGGGTGACAGGCCCTCAGCAGGCCGGTGGCCGTGGACCGCGGCGCGGTGGGGAGCGCGGGGTCGGCGGGGGCCGCAGCGGCGGGCGGGCCGAACCGGTGGGGGTCTCTGGTTCTCGCGGGCACGGTGTCACGGTATGCGGCGCCGCGCCCGGTTCAGGTTATTCATCACGAAGTGTCAGTTTTTTCCTATGGTGAATCAATGACCCGTGTCCTGGCAGTGAGCAGCGTGTTCCCGCCCCATCGCCACCGGCAGTCCGAGATCACGGAAGCGCTCGCCCGCTTCCTGCCGCCGGGCTCCGACGCCGCCCTCCTGCGCCGGGTGCACGCCTCGGTGGGGGTGGAGACCCGGCACCTGGCGCTCCCGCTGGAGCGGTACGGGCCGTCGAACGACTTCGGCGCGACCAACGCCCTCTTCGCCGGCACCGCCCTCGACCTCGGTTCCCGCGCCCTCGCGCTCGCCCTCGGCGAGGCCGCTCTGGCGGCGCGGGAGGTCGATCTCATCATGTCCACGACGGTGACCGGGCTGGCGACGCCCTCGCTGGAGGCCCGGCTCGCCGTCCGCGCGGGGCTGCGTCCCGAGGTGCGGCGGGTGCCGCTCTTCGGTCTCGGCTGCGCGGCCGGGGCGGCGGGGACGGGCCGTCTGCACGACTACCTGACGGGCCGGCCGGACCATGCGGCGCTCCTCGTCTCCACCGAGCTCTGCTCGCTCACCCTCCAGCCCGCGGACGCCTCGGCGGCGAACCTGGTGGCCGGGGCGCTCTTCGGTGACGGGGCGGGCGCCCTGGTGATGGTGGGGCGCGGCCACCGGCTGCACGACACCGGCACCGGGCCCCTCGTGGTGGACTCGCGCAGCCGCCTCTACCCGGGCACCGAGCACCTGCTGGGCTGGGACATCGGCCACTGGGGTTTCCGGATGGTGCTCGGCCGTGAACTGCCCGAGCTGGTCAGGCTGCACGTGGCCGAGGAGGTCGAGTCCTTCCTCGCCGGGCACGACCTGAAGCCCTCGGACGTCGACGCCTGGATCTGCCATCCCGGCGGGCCGAAGATCCTCGACGTGCTCGCGCGGGCGCTGGCGCTGCCGGAGTCGGCCTTCGCCCCGAGCCGGCGCTCCCTGGCCGCCGTGGGCAACCTCTCCTCGGCCTCCGTCCTGCACATCCTGGGCGGGGTCCAGGCGGCGGGGCCGCCGCCGCCCGGCTCGGTCGGGCTGATGCTCGCCTTCGGTCCGGGCTTCGCCTCCGAACTCGTCCTGCTGCGGTGGTGACCCCGTGCCGATGACCCTGTACCTGCTGCTGACCGGCCTCGTGGCGGCCGAGCGCCTCGCCGAACTCGTCACGGCCCGCCGCCACACGGCGTGGAGCCTCGCGCGCGGGGGCCGCGAGTACGGCCGGGGCCACTACCCGGCCATGGTCGCCCTGCACACCGCGCTGCTGGTGGGCTGCGCGGTGGAGCCCTGGGCCGCCGGGCGCCCCTTCGTCCCCGTGGTGGGCTGGAGCGCCCTCGCCCTGGCCGTGGCGGCCCAGGGGCTGCGCTGGTGGTGCGTCGCCGTGCTGGGGCCGCGCTGGAACACCCGGGTGCTCGTCGTCCCCGGGCTGCCGCTGGTGGGCGGGGGGCCGTACCGGCTGCTGCGCCACCCCAACTACGTCGCGGTCGTGGTGGAGGGGGTCGCCCTGCCGATGGTGCACTGCGCCTGGGTGACCGCGCTCGGCTTCACGGTCCTCAACCTCGCGCTGCTGCGGGTACGGGTCCGCTGCGAGGACGCGGCCCTGGCGCAGGCGGGCCCGGTGGGCGCGGACGGCGTGCCGGCCGCCGGCCGGGGCTCCTCCGTACCGGCGGCGGGGGCCGCGCCGTGATCGACCTGCTGGTCGTGGGCGGTGGCCCGGCCGGGCTGGCCACCGCCGTCCACGGCGCCCTCGCCGGGCTGGAGGTGGTGGTCGTGGAGCCCCGGCCCATGCCCGTCGACAAGGCGTGCGGGGAGGGGCTGATGCCGGGGGCCGTGCGCCGCCTGCTGGCGCTGGGCGTGCCCGTCGCCGGGCAGCCGTTCCACGGCATCCGCTACCTGGACGGCCTCGACGGCCGGTGCGCGCAGGGGCTGTTCCGGGACGGCCCCGGTCTCGGTGTCCGGCGGACCGCACTCCACGCGGCGCTGGCCGAACGCGCCCGGCACCTGGGGGTGCGGGTGGTCGAGCGGCGGGTCGGGGAGGTCCGCCAGGACGCCGACCGGGTCGGCGCGGCGGGGCTCACCGCCCGCTACCTCGTGGCGGCGGACGGCCTGCACTCGCCCGTCCGGCGGGCGCTCGGCCTGTGCGCCCCGCCCGCGCCCGGCCGGACCGCGCGCTACGGCCTGCGCCGCCACTACGCGGTGGCGCCGTGGAGCGACCTGGTCGAGGTCCACTGGTCGGCCCGGTGCGAGGCGTACGTGACCCCGCTGGCGCCCGACCGGGTCGGGGTGGCCGTGCTGACCTCGGACCGGGAGTCCTTCGACGTCCAGCTCGCCCGGTTCCCGCTGCTGTCGGCCCGGCTGCCGCCGTCCCCGGGCGCGGCGGTGCGCGGGGCGGGTCCGCTGCGGCAGCGGGCCCGGGTCCGGGTGGCGGGGCGGGTGCTGTTCGTGGGGGACGCGGCGGGGTACGTGGACGCGCTGACCGGCGAGGGGCTCACCCTGGCCGTGGCGGCGGCGGGCGAGCTGGTGCGCTGTGTGCGGGCCGGGCGGCCCCAGGCGTACGAGCGGGCCTGGCGGGACCTCTCGCGCACCTACCGCGCGCTGACCACGTCCTTGCTCTGGGCCCGCCGCCAGCCCCGGCTGGCCGGGCGGATCGTCCCGCTGGCGGCCCGGCTGCCCCGGGTGTTCACGGGGGCGGTGAACCTGCTCGCGTAGGCCGTTCCTCCCCGGCCGGGGAGGAACGTGTGCTGTCACATCGGGTGGTGCTCGCGGCCTCCGCCGCCGTGCGGGGCGGGGGACGGGGCCTCACGGGAAAGGGCGTCCGTCGTGCCCGTCGTCCGTCTCCCCCGGCGCCGTCGCGGGCCGCTGGTCCCGCCGGCCCGGTCTCCCGTGCCGTTCCTGTTGCTCCTGCTGCTGCCGCTGGTGGTGGCCCTGGCCGTGGCGCCGCCGGGACCGGGGGCCGCCTTCGCCGCCGGGGCGGGGCGGCCCGTCGTGGAGACCGACCGGGGGCCGGTGCGGGGGCGGGCGCACGGCGCGTACAGCACCTTCGAGGGCATCCCGTACGCCGCCGCCCCGACCGGCGCGCTGCGCTGGCGGCTTCCGGAGCCGGCGCCGCGCTGGACGGGTGTACGCGACGCCGGGGCGGCCGGGGCCCGTTGTGTGCAGCTGCCGCCGCTGGGTCCGGGCGGGCCCGACGGTTCGGAGGACTGCCTGTACCTCAACGTCACCGCCCCGCGCGGCCGTCCGGACGGCCGCGCGGGGCCGCGTCCCGTCATGGTCTGGTTCCACGGCGGCGGCTTCGCCAACGGCTCGGGCGACTTCTACCGGCCCGGCCCGCTGGCCGTGCGGGGCGGCGCCGTGGTGGTCACGGTCAACTACCGGCTGGGGATCTTCGGTCTCTTCGCCCACCCGGCACTCGGCGGAGCCCCCGACTTCGCCCTCGCCGACCAGCAGGCGGCGCTGCGCTGGGTGCGGGCGAACGCGCGACGGTTCGGCGCGGACCCGGCCCGGGTCACCGTGTTCGGCGAGTCGGCGGGCGGTCTCAGCGTCTGCGCGCACCTCGTCTCCCCCGCCTCGGCGGGCCTCTTCCACCGGGCGATCGTGCAGAGCGGGTCGTGCTCGACCACCATGCCGCCGCGCTCCCTGCTGCCCGGCCTCGGGAGGTACGAGCCCTTCGTGCCCGAGCGGCGGGCGGTCGCGGACGGCGCCGCGGCGGCGGAGCGGCTCGGCTGCGGCCGGGCCGCCGACCCCGGGGTGCTGGACTGCCTGCGGCACAAGGACGCGTACGCGCTGGCGACGGGGGAGCTGATGCAGCGCTTCTCGCTCGTCGCGTACGGGAACGGCCTGCTGCCGCTGGAGCCCCGGCGGGCGCTGGAGGCGGGCCGGTTCCACCGGGTGCCGGTGGTCCAGGGCGCCACCCGGGACGAGATGCGGATCTTCGTCGGGCAGACCCTGGCGGCCTACCCGATCGGGGACGGGGCCGCCTACCGGGCCCGGCTGGAGCGGTCGTTCGACCCGGCGACCGCCCGTGCCGTGCTGGCGCGTTACCCCGTGACGGCGTACCCGACGCCCGCCGTGGCCTGGTCGGCGCTCCTCTCCGACGCCTCGTTCATCTGCCCGACGCTGCGGGACGGCGCGGCGCTGGCCCGGCACGTGCCGACGTACGCCTACCTCTTCGGTGACGAGGGCGCGCCGAACTACACCGGTCTGCCGGAGCCGCCGGGGCTGCCCTACGGGGCCTCGCACGGCTTCGAACTGCCCTACCTCTTCGCGCTGGCGCCGCTGAGCGCGCCGCAGCGCGCGCTGGCGGACCGGATGGCCGGGTACTGGGGCGGCTTCGCCCGGACCGGGGTGCCGGCGGCGCCGGGGGCTCCGGTGTGGCCGCGTCACCGCGCCCCGGCCTCGGTCCTCTCGCTGGCGCCGGGGCCGGGAGGAATCCGTCCGTTCGACGCGCGGGCCGCGCACCACTGCGCGTTCTGGGACGCCCGGTGGCCCTGAGTCGGGTGGGGGGAGCGGGCGGGGTGGGCGGGTGGGCGGCCGACTCCCGCCCGTCGTCGGCGTATCCGGTCGGTCGAAGGTCCCGGTTGAATGTCCCGGTCTGGGTAATCTTCAGGGGACATGGTGCGCAACCGGCTCAAGGTGGACTCGATGGAACGTCAGATGCGTGTGCCCGGTGCGGTCCTGGCGGCCTCGCTGCTGCTGGCCCTGGCGGGCTGCTCCGGCACCGCCGCCCCGGCGGGTGACGCGAAAGCCTCCGCGCCGCCTCCGGCCGCCGCTTCGCCCGCGCCCGCCGCGCCGGGGGACACCCCGGCGGCCGGGGACGCGAAGCCCGCCGCCGGGGACGTGCTGCCCGGCATGGTCGACCTCGCGGTGGCCCGGACGCAGCTGGCCGCGCTGAAGGTGGGGCCCGTGGGCACGATGGCGGGCTACAGCCGCGCCAAGTTCGCGCACTGGGCCGAGCAGGGCGACAAGTGCGACACCCGCGAGGTCGTCCTGCGGCGGGACGGCACCGGTGTCGTGCGCGACGCCGAGTGCCGTGCCGTCTCCGGCACGTGGACGAGCCTGTACGACGGCCTCGTCCTGACCGACGCGTCGAAGCTGGACATCGACCACATGGTGCCGCTCGCCGAGGGCTGGCGCTCCGGCGCCGCCGGGTGGGACGCGGCCCGGCGCAAGGCGTTCGCCAACGACCTGACCCACCCTCAGCTGCTGGCGGTCTCCGCGGCCTCGAACCGCTCCAAGGGCGACCAGAGCCCGGACCTGTGGCAGCCTCCGCTGAAGTCGAGCTGGTGCCAGTACGGCCGGGCCTGGACCACCGTCAAGTCCGTCTACGGGCTGACCGTCACCGAGCCGGAGAAGCGGAAGCTCTCCGCCATGCTCGACACCTGCGCGTCATGACCGGGCCGTGGCGGCGCGAGGACCGGGTGGTCGCCGGGCCGGGCGGCGCGATGACCGACGAGGTCGGGGTGATCACCGGCCCGCTGACGCTGCGGACGGTGGCGGTGGCCGGGGGGCTGCTCCGCTTCGACATCCAGTACACGGACGCCGACGAGTGGTACACGCTCACCGGCAGCCCCCTCCCCCACCACGGCGATCCCGCCGCCCTGCACGGCGCGGCCCTCGCCTCGGTCCGGGCGGGCCACGCGGCCCAGGCGCCCGGGACCGGCCCCGGGCCGGTGTAGGCGCGGCCTCCCGCGCGCCCCGTGCGCGGGAGGCCGGTGGCGGGGCCGCCGCCGGTCAGGCGTCGTACTCGCTGAGGTCGATGCTGTGGATGTGCAGGAGGAAGCCGTGCACCGGTTCGGTGGTGTCGCTCTCCAGCTCCATGCCGAGCTTGCGGATCACGTTCTCGGACTCGTCGTTGCCCGCCCGGTTGACGGCGATGACCCGGTCGAGCCCGCGGTCCTGGAGCGCGTACTCCAAGGTGGCGTGGGCGGCCTCGGAGGCGTAGCCCTGGCCCCAGAACTGGCGGCCGAGCCGCCAGCTGATCTCCACGGCCGGAAGCACCTGCGGCAGGTACTCGGGGACGGAGAGCCCGCTACAGCCGATCAGCTCGCCCGAGCCGAGGAGCTCGACGGCGAAGAGGCCGAAGCCCTCCTCGTCCCACTCCTCCTCCCAGCGCTCGATGTCCTCGGCGGTCTGCTCCAGGTCGCGCACCGATCCGTCGCCGATCCACCGCATCACCTCCGGGTCCCCGTTGATCTCCGAAAGGGGGATGAGGTCGTCGTCGTGCCAGCGGCGGAGGATGAGGCGGGGGGTCAGGATCTCGGTCATACGGCCCATCCTGCCGAACACCGTCGGCCTGCGGTAATCGGGGCCGCCATTGCCACCGTGTTGCAGGTTCATGACCATCGCCGCCGGGAGGTTCCCGCGCCCCGCCCGGGGCTTCTACCGTCCGCCTGGAACCGCGACCGAGGAGTGTCCCGCCATGCCTTTCGACCCGTCCGACGAGAGCACGTACGACCGCGCGCGCCTGCGGCAGTGGGCCCGCGGCCGGGCCCGCTCGGCCGGGGTGGACCGCCGTGACCTGCTCAGGCTCTTCGCGGCGGGCGCCGCGGCCGGGCCCCTGGGCCTGGGCGCGGCGGGGACGGCCGGGGCCGCCGCGGCCGGGCCCGGCGTGGTCAAACCGCTGCCGCCCGAGCTGTTCACCGTGCGGGGCACCAACGCGGAGACGAACTTCGCGGCGCTGCGCGGCACCGGGCCGCTGACCCCCGTCGACCGGTTCTTCGTCCGCAACCACACCTCGACCCCGCGGATCGAGGCGGACGCGTGGCGGCTGACGGTGTGGGGCGACGGGCTGACGGACGGGCCGGTGGAGTTCTCGTACGACCAGCTGCGCGCGCTGCCCGCCGTCGAGCGGACGCTGTTCGTCGAGTGCGCGGGCAACGGGCGCAGCTTCTACGCCTCGCAGCAGGGGCAGCCGGTCAGCGGCACGGCGTGGACGCTGGGGGCGATCGGGGTCGCGCGCTGGCGCGGGGCGCGGCTGTCGGACGTGCTGCGGCGGGCGGGTGTGGGCGGGGACGCCGTCGACGTCCTGCCCCGGGGCCTGGACGACGAGGTGGTGGCGAACGGGGTGAACCTGGGGCGGGTGCGGCGCCCGCTGCCGGTGGCGAAGGCGCTGGACGACGTCCTGCTGGCGTACGGGATGAACGGGGAGCCGCTGCCGCCCGACCACGGGGGGCCGGTGCGGGTGGTGGTGCCGGACTGGATCGGAATCTCCTCGGTGAAGTGGGTCGGGGACATCGAGGTGAGCGCCTCGCCGCTGTACACGCCGTGGAACACCGACCTCTACCGGCTCTTCGGGCCCGCGCACCCCGCGGAGGGCAGTGCCCCGCTGACCCGGCAGACGCTCAAGAGCGCCTTCGAGCTGGAGCTGGGCGCGACCGTGGCCGTGGACCGGACGCGGCTGCTGACCGGGCGTTCCTGGTCGGGCGCGGCCCCGGTGCGCCGGGTGGAGGTCAGTACCGACGGCGGCGCCCGGTGGCGGCGGGCGCACCTGCGCGACACGCCGTGCCGGGGCAGCTGGGTGCGCTGGTCGGTGCCGTGGACCCCGCGGGCCACGGGTGCGACCGCCCTGCTGGCGCGGGCCACCGACGCGACCGGGCGGACGCAGCCGGAGACGGCCGTCCACAACACGCAGGGCTACCTCTTCGACGCGGTCGTACGGCATCCGGTGACGGTGGTGTGAACCTTTCCGGCCACAGCACTAGCATCGCTCCGTGCGACCGGAAGGTCACCTGACGTCAGCGGATCGGCATGGGCGCGGGTGGCCCGGGCAGAACCTGTCCGACGGGACGCTCCACCCCCTCGGAGGAACAGCATGCTCCCAGCATCCACCGGCCGGCTTCGGACCCTCCTGCGACGCCTCGGCGTCGGCGCCCCGGGGGCCGTCGCCGCCGCAGAAGCCCCCGCACCCCCACCCGGCCCCACCGTCCCCGCACCCGCGCCCGGCCCTGTCCCCGACCCCGGCCGGGTTCCGGTCTTCACCGCAGACTTCACCTCGGCCTCCCAGTGGGTCGCCGGCCGGTCCTGGGCGTACCCGGGCGGCGGTCCGGTCAACCCCGGGGACAACAAGCTGGACCACCTGGTCCCCGACGCCTCGTACAGCCGCTGCGGCTCCTTCCGGGCCACCCTGCGTCCGGACGGCGACTGGGACGCCGGGCTCCTCACCACGGAGGGCAGCGCCGACGGCTTCCAGGTGCGCACCGGGGACGTGCTGGAGACACGGGTGCGGCTGCCCGTCGAGACGGGGGCGTGGCCGGCCGTCTGGACCTGGCGCGACGGCGGCCAGGAGGTCGACGTCTTCGAGTACCACCCCGACAACCCGGATCTGCTGGAGCTGTCCAACCACGTCCGCTCCGGGAACCGCTACTACCGGGACCCGGCCGTCCGCCCCGGCGCCTGGGTGGACCTGCGGGTGGAGTTCGGACGGTCCTCGGTCGTCTGGTGGGTCAACGGCGTCCGGGTGTTCTCGGACGGCAGGGGCGTGGGCCGCGGCTGGCACGCCTACCTGATCGTCAACCTGTCCGTCAGCGCCGGGCGCTACCATCCGGCGCCCGCGCCGGGCGTCACGGAGATGGCGTACGAGGTGTCCGGCCTGCGCGTCTACCGGCGGTAGCGGGTGCGGCGCGCCCTCGTCGCGGTGCGGGACCGGTCCACCGCTCCTACCCTTTTGTGCGTATATGGCTTGTGACGTGTACGGGCAGGCGGGTCCGGGTACGGCGGTGCGACCGCGGGGGGCGGGCGGGGCGCACCGGACCCGGTGGACGAAGGGCGGTACGAGCGGTGAAGCTGTCGACGAGGGAGGTCTTCGGGGCCCCGTGCTGGGTGAGCCTGACCGCGCGCGACCTGGGCGCGGCCCAGCGCTTCTACGGGGCGGTGACCGGCTGGACCTTCCGGCCGGACCGGCTCGGCGAGGCGTTCTCGGTGGCGGAGCTGGACGGGGTGCCGGTGGCGGGCATCGGGGCGCTGGCCGTGGACCTGGCGCTGCCGGTGGCCTGGACCCCGTACTTCGCCGTCGCGGACGCCGATGTGGCGGTGGACCGGGTCCGGGAGCGCACCGGCACGATCGCGGTCGGCCCGGTCTCCTTCTCCCCCGGCGGACGCGCGGCGCTCGTCGCCGACCCGGACGGCGCGGTGTTCGGGATCTGGGAGGGCGCCGTCTTCTCCGACTGGCGGGTGGGCGAGGACCGCGCCCCCGCCTGGCTGGAGCTGCGCACCCGCAACGCCTTCGACGCGGCGCTGTTCTACGGTGCGGTGCTGGAGTGGGCCACCGGCCGGACCGGGGGCTGCGAGGTCTCGTACGAGGAGGACCAGGTGGTCCTGAGGCGGGCGGGCGAGGCCGTGGCCCGCCTCGACAGCGGTCCCGTCGAGGCGGGCGCCTACTCCCCGTACACCCGGCCGCGCTGGCACGTCCACTTCCGGGTCCCCCGGCTCGGACCGGCCGTGGAGGCGGCGCTCGCCCTCGGCGCGAACACCGTCTCCGCCGTCAACGAGAACCGCACCGACCGGTGGGTGGCGCTGCGGGACCCGGACGGAGCCCTGTTCACCCTCACCGCCTCCCTGACGGCGCCCCCGGACTGAGCCGTCCGGGGGCGGGACCGGCGGGCCGGGCGGGTGTTCCGGCGGCCGGACAGGTGATCTCCGGGCGGTGCGCGCTGCGCCTGACGGGTGGTACGCGGTTCCGTCCGGCCCCGCCGGGCAAACGCTCATCCATGACCGTCTACGTCGTCACCGTTCCCGGCACCCTCCTGACCGAACTGACCCCCGAGGCCCGCTCCACGCTGGTCGGGGCCCTGCGCCCGGCCGATCCGCGCGGTACCGGCGGGCCGGGCGCGGAGGACCTGGAGATCCTCTCCTTCTACTCCGGGTCGTCCGCCTTCAGCCTCCATCTGGAGGTGGAGGCCGCCGACGCCGCGGCGGCGGAGCGCAAGGCCCGTGACCTCGCCTCGGCCGCGCTGCGGGAGGCGGGGCTCGCCCCCGGGTCCGTGCCCCTGGGGGAGCCGGTGATCACCGGCATCATCTCCGAGTAGGCCGTCTCTTCCGGATCTTGCCCGGCCCTTGCCGGAGACGCCCGGGCCCGCGGTGCCGGGCCGGTGAGGGGCCCGTGCGACAGCGTTTCGTTCCGAGGGTCGGTCCGGCCGGCCCCGTCCGGGGAAGGCACACCATGCGCCCGTCACCGCGGCGGCGGCCCTGATGCTCGTCGAGGACGGCCTGATCGCCCTGGACGACCCGGTCGGGCCGTGGCTGCCGGAACTGGCGTCCCCCGTGGTCGTCCGGACGCCGGACGCCCCGGACGGCCAGTGGAGCAGTCTGCCCGCCTTCCCGTCGGGCGGCGGCGGGCTGGTCTCGACCGCCGCCGACTGTCACGCCTTCGGCCGGATGCTGCTCGCCGGAGGGACCGCCGGAGGGCGTCGGCTGCTCCCGGCCCGCTCGGTGCGGCGGATGACCACCGACCGGCTCACCCCGGCCCAGCGCGCGGGCGGCGAACTCTTCCTGGAGGGGCAGGGCTGGGGCTTCGGCGGGTCGGTCGACGTCACCGCGCGCGACCCCTGGAACGTGCCGGGCCGCTACGGCTGGATCGGCGGCACCGGGACGACGGCCCACATCATCCCCTCCACCGGCACCGTCGCCGTCCTGCTGACCCAGCTGGAGCTGGGCGGCCCGGCCTCGCCCGCCTTCACGCACGACTTCTGGCGGTACGCGGCCGGGGTCTGAGCCGCCGGGGCCGGGGCCCGGGCTCAGAACCGGACGTTCCACTCGGCCGTGGACCGCAGGGTGCGGGCGAGCCCCGGGTCGCGCACCGAGGCCGTCCGGTCCTCGGCGGTGACGGTCAGCCGGTGCGTGCGCGGGTCGAGGAGCCACAGCTCCGCCACCCGCACCTCGGTGCGGCCCGCGAACCGCTTCAGTTCCCTGCCGTCCAGGTACCAGCGGATCTCGGGCTGCCGCCCGTCCGGGGTGGCCAGCCGGGGCACCGAGACCCTGGCGGTGTCGCGCACCCGCAGGGTACGGGCGGCGGGCGTGAGCGGGGTGACGATCCGTGCGTGCCGGTAGAAACCGGCGATCATCGCCTCGACGCCGGGAAGGTTGAAGGGCTTGCCCAGGACGCGCATGAGCGAGGCGTCGGTGGGCCGGTACAGGCCGCTGACGAAGTAGCCGCCGCCCTCGTACGCGCCGACCGGGGAGCCGTCCGGGGACGGTTCCCCGAGCCAGCGGTGCCACTTGGCCCGCTGCCCGGCCATCCCGTCGGCGGTCAGCGTGGAGCTGTTCGAGTCGGCGGGTTCGGGGCCGGAGTACCTCTCGTACTCCGGGACACCGGGGTAGAAGTACTCGTCGGCCAGTTTGCCCAGCGAGTGGCCCGTCTCGTGGAGGGCGACCTGGCCGGACTTCGGGTGACCGGCCGAGGCGGTCGCCACCCCCTCGTAACCGAGGGTGGCGCTGGGCTCGTTGTAGCCCGCGCCGCCGTACTTGGCGCTGTTGGCCAGCACGACGACGAGGTCGGCCTCGGGCGCCTTCGCCACGTACGCGTCGACCTTGGGCCGGTCCACGCAGAGCAGCCGCTCGATCTCCTGGCACCAGAAGTGGCTGCCCAGGGCCGTGTCCCGGACGGTGTCCGGGCCGGGGTCGCCCGAGACGCCCGACTCGGGGGAGACGGCGTCGACCGTCCAGACGTTGAAGAGGTTCCGGTAGCTGGTGTACGGCTCGACGGCCGTCACCTCGGCCCATTTCTCCTCGGCGTCGGTACGGAAGCGTGCCAGTTCGGCGGCGGTGTAGCCGTCGCCGATGACGACGACGTCGAGGCGGTCGGTGGTGGGGCCGTTGTCGATCACCTTGGTGACCTGGCCGTCGGCCGCCCGCCCGGCCTCGGAGAGGCGGGGCGCGGTCGCCGCCCGGCCGCTGTCGGCCGGTACCCGGACGTGCCCCGATCCGGCGTCGCCACCGTGCTCCGGCCCGGGTATCTCGACTTCCACCAGGGAGTGTGTCCCGGGGCCCCCGGGGACCCCGGCGGCGGCGGGTGCGGCGGGTGCGGCGGCCAGGAGCACGGCGACGGCCCCGGCCAGCGCGACGGCCGTGCGCAGGGCCGGGCGAACCGCCCGGCGGTCGGCCGGAGGGCGGAGTGCGTTCATGAAGTGGGCTCCGGTGAAGGGGAGTTGGGCGCGCGGACATCCCTCGTACGCACATGCGTACGGAAACGGGTTGCCCAACGTAAGTGGCGTGCCGGGCGCGCGCAATGGGCGCGGGGCGCCGCGCGGGCCTGACGGACGGATACCGGGGAGCGGTGGACACCGCCGCGCGCGCCGCACGTGGTCTCGCGGCGGCGACCCGGCCCGTGCCGAAGCGGGGTGACGGGGCGGCAGGTGTGCGGGTGGGCGGCGCCCGGTGGTGACGGCCGCGTGCGCGCGCCGACCCCAGCCCTCAGCCCTCAGCCCTCAGCCCTTCACCCGCTCAGGGCGTCGGGGGCGCCGGGGGCGTCGGGGGCTCGGAATTCGGCCGGGCGCGGAGGGGCAGGTGTCCGGCGGGCCCGGGTACACCCGGGCGGCGCCCCGGGCGGGCGCAGGGCGGACCGGCCCGGGACGCGTGGCGTCAGGCGTCAGGGGTCAGGGGTCAGGGGTCAGCCTGTCGGGGGCTCCCCGCCGCCGTGGGCGTGGGCGCCGGGGACGGTCCGGTCCGCGTCGGTGCGGTCCGTGTCGTCGCCGCTCCGGGCGCGGGCGCCCGAGCGGGTGCGGCCCGCGATCTTGGCCCGCTGCGGGTGACGGCGCACGTACTCGTGCTCCAGCTCGTTCATCCGCTGGGTGTGGGTGACCAGGGCGTCGTCGGACCCGTGCAGGAGGGTCTCGTGACGTGTGCGGTGGATGGCCTCCAGCTCCTTGAGCAGCCGGCCCTCCTCCAGATTCCGTGCCGACGGACCGCCGTCGTGCTCCGCCATGGCAGGTACACCTCCTCCTCGCCCGGTCGCTCGCCGCCGGGGAGCGGCTCGTCCCGGCCGACTACTCCATCATCCCCCGTGCGGCCCGCTCCGTCCCGGTCTGCGGCGCCCCTGCGGTGGCCCGCGCACCGGGGCGGGCCGGTCGCGGGGGCACAGCAGGGGCACGGCAGGGGCGCGGCGGGTTCAGCAGATGCGCGGGAGCTGTTCCCCGATCGGCAGGTCGACCACCCGGGTGCCGCCGAGGCCCGTGCGGGCCACGACCAGGCCCGGGTGGGCCTCCACCGCCTCGCCGATCACCGCCGCGTGGCGGCCCAGCGGGTGGGCGCGCATGGCGTCGAGGACGGCTTCGGCGTGCTCGCGGGGGACGAAGGCGACGAGTTTGCCCTCGTTGGCCACGTAGAACGGGTCGAGGCCGAGGATCGCGCAGGCGTTCGCGACGGCCCCGGGGACCGGGACCCGGCCCTCGTGGACGACGACACCGGCCCCGGAGGCGGCGGCGATCTCGTTGAGGGAGGCGGCCAGGCCGCCGCGGGTGGGGTCGCGCAGGACGTGCAGGTCGGGGGTGACGGCGAGCATGGCCCCGACGAGGGGGCCGAGGGCCGCGGTGTCGCTCTCCACGTCCACACCGAACTCCAGCCCCTCGCGCACGCTCATGATCGCGATGCCGTGGAGCCCGATCTCGCCGCTGACGATCACGACGTCGCCGGGGACGACGCGCTGCGGGCGCAGGTCCACCCCCCGCGGGATCAGCCCGATGCCCGCGGTGTTGATGTACACGCCGTCGCCGTGGCCCGTCTCGACGACCTTGGTGTCCCCGGTGGCCACCTCCACCCCGGCGGTCCGCGCGGCGGCGCCGAGGGCTTCGGCCACCCGTGCCACCACCGAGAGTTCGACGCCCTCTTCGAGGATGAACCCGCAGGACAGGTAGGCGGCCCGGGCCCCGCTCATGGCCAGGTCGTTGACGGTGCCGTTGACCGCCAGGTCACCGATGGAGCCGCCGGGGAAGAACAGGGGCCGCACGACGTAGGAGTCGGTGGAGAAGGCGAGCTTGACGCCGCCCAGGCAGACGGCGGCGGAGTCGCCGAGCTGGGAGAGGACCTCGCCGCCGAAGGCGGGTGCGAAGAGGTGCTGGACCAGTTCGGCGGAGAGCGCGCCGCCGCCGCCGTGGCCCATCACCACGCGGGGCCGGTCACGCAGGGGGGCCGGACAGGTCCAGCCGGTGACGTCGAGGGTGGTCTCAGGCAACGGGGCTCGCCTCCAGCGTCGCGAGGGCCGCCGGGGTCCCGGTGGCCGGGGTGTGGCGGGCGGCCGGGGCACCCGCGGCGACCGGTGTGAGTTCCAGCCGCCGGTAGAGGTAGTACGCGGCGCAGGCGCCCTCGCTGGACACCATCGTGGCGCCGAGGGGGTTGCGCGGGGTGCAGGTGGTGCCGAACGCCTCGCAGGCGTTCGGTTTGATCAGCCCCTGGAGGACTTCGCCGCTGCGGCACTCGGCGGGCTCGCGGGTGTCGATGCCGGTCACCGAGAAGCGGTGTTCGGCGTCGTACTCCCGGTAGCGCGGGGAGAGCCGCCAGCCGCTGCCGGGGATGACCCCGATCCCGCGCCAGGCCCGGTCGGTGACCTCGAAGACGTCCTCCAGCATGGCGAGGGCGGCCGGGTTGCCCTCCGGGCGGACGGCGCGCGCGTAGGCGTTCTCGACGGTGTGCTCACCGCGTTCGAGTTGCCGTACGGCGCGGCGGACGCCTTCGAGGATGTCCAGCGGTTCGAAGCCCGTCACGACGATCGGGACGCGGTGGCGGGCGGCCAGCTCCGGGTACTCGGCCGTCCCCATGACGCTGCACACGTGCCCGGCGGCGAGGAACGCCTGGACCCGGCAGCTCGGCGACTGCATGATCGCCTCGATCGCCGGGGGCACCCGCACGTGCGAGACCAGCAGGCTGAAGTTGGGGATGCCCAGCCGTTTCGCCTGGTGGACCGTCATGGCGTTGGGCGGTGCGGTGGTCTCGAAGCCGATGCCGAAGAAGACCACCTCGCGCCCGGGGTTCTGCCGGGCGATCCGCAGGGCGTCCAGCGGGGAGTAGACCACCCGTACGTCGCCGCCCTCGCTGCGCACCTGGAAGAGGTCCCGGCCGGTTCCCGGGACGCGGAGCATGTCCCCGAAGGAGCAGAAGATCACGTCGGGGCGGGAGGCGATCTCCAGGGCCTTGTCGATGACCTCCAGCGGGGTGACGCAGACCGGACAGCCCGGGCCGTGGATCAACTCGATGAGATCCGGGAGGAGTTGGTCGATCCCGTGCCGGATGATGGTGTGGGTCTGGCCGCCGCAGACCTCCATCAGCGCCCAGGGGCGGGTCACGGTGGCGTGGATGTCGTCGAGCAGCCGGCGCGCCAGGGCCGGGTCCTGGAACTCGTCGATGTACTTCACTGCTGAGCCTCCTGCGGTGCGTCCTCGTCGAAGGGCCAGGGGGAGTCGCCGGCCTGCGCCGCCAGTTCCCACGGGTCCGCGAACTCCTCCTGGAGCGTGCCGAGCCGGGAGAAGAGCGCGAGGGTCCGCAGCGCCGACTCCTCGTCCAGCCGTTGCAGGGCGAATCCGACGTGGACGATGGCGTACTCGCCGACCTGGAGGTCCGGCAGGTACTCCAGGCAGACCTCCTTGACCACGCCGCCGAAGTCGACGGTCGCCATGCGGGTGCCGTCCTGCTCCCCGATGTCAATCACTTTCCCGGGTACCGCCAGGCACATGGGACTCTCCTCGCTGTGGGTGTTCCGTGACGCGCGAAGCCGCCGCCACCATGAGCTGGCCGAGTGCCAGCCCCCCGTCGTTCGGGGGGACCCGGTGGTGGCGCAGTACGGTGAAGCCCTGGTCCCGCAGTCCGGTGGCGCAGGCCGAGGAGAGCAGGGCGTTGGCGAAGACGCCGCCGGTCAGGGCGACGGTGTCCAGGCCGTGCCGTTCGCGCGCGAGTGCGCAGAGCCGGACGACGAGGGTGGCCACCGAGGTGTGGAAGCGGGCCGCGATCAGGGCGGCGGGGGTTTTCGCGCGGAGGTCGGCGACCACCGCGGCGAGGACCGGGGACGGGTCGGCGAGGACCGGACAGGCGGCGCCCGGCGCGGGCACGCGCAGGGCGAAGGGGTGGCCGGGGCCGCCCTCCCCGGCCGCGGTGAGCGCGGCGGACTCCAGCTCGATCGCCGCCTGGGCCTCGTACCCGGCGCGGTGGCAGACGCCCGCGAGGGAGGAGACCGCGTCGAAGAGGCGGCCCATGCTGGAGGTCGGGACGCAGTGCAGCTCCCGGTCCAGCTGGGTGCGCAGGACGCGCAGTTCGTCGTCGGGGCAGGCCGCCGCGCAGGGCAGGTCGGGGCTCCAGGCCAGGCCCGCGGCGCGCAGGTGGGCCAGGGCCATCCGGTACGGCCGGCGCACGGCGGCGTCACCGCCCGGGAGCGGCACGTACGCGAGGTGGGCGAAGCGGGTGTAGCCGGTGTAGTCGGCGAGGAGGACCTCGCCGCCCCAGACCGCGCCGTCGTCGCCGTAGCCGGTGCCGTCGAAGGCGACGCCGATCACCCGGCGGCTGCCGTCCAGGCCGTGTTCGGCCAGGGCGGAGGCGATGTGCGCGTGGTGGTGCTGGACCCGGACCACCGGCCGGGTGCCCGCGTGGCGCAGGGCCCAGCGGGCGGAGCGGTAGCCGGGGTGCCGGTCGGCGGCGAGCAGGGCGGGGCTCACTCCGGTGAGGGACTCCAGTTGCCGCTCGGCCCGGGTGAAGGCGTCCTGCGTGGCGAGGTCGTCCATGTCGCCGATGTGGGCGGAGAGCCAGGCCCGGCGGCCCTCGCCGAGGCAGAAGGTGTTCTTGAGGTCTCCGCCGGTGGCGAGGGTGGCGGGGACCGGCAGGGGCAGGGTGAGGGGCAGCGGGGCGTAGCCGCGCGCGCGGCGCACGGTCAGCGGTTCGCCGTCGACGACGCGTACCACCGAGTCGTCGCAGGGGACGTGGATCGGGCGGTCGTGGGTGAGCCAGGCGTCGGCGAGGGGGGCGAGCCGCTCCAGGGCCTCGTCGTCGTCGGTGACGATGGGCTCGCCCGCGAGGTTTCCGCTGGTCATGACGAGCAGGCGGGGGCCGGGCGGGTCCCCGGGCAGGCCGAGCAGCAGGTGGTGCAGGGGGGTGTACGGGAGCATCACGCCGAGGTCGGGGCAGCCCGGGGCGACGGCCGCGGCCGGGCCCCGGGAGCCGGTGCGGCGGCGCAGCAGCACGACGGGCCGGACGGCGCCGGTGAGCAGGGCGCGTTCCTGGGGGCCGGTCCGTACGAGGCGCCCGGCTTCGGCGAGGTCGCGGACCATCAGGGCGAAGGGTTTGTCCCCGCGGGCCTTGCGGTGGCGCAGTGCGGTCACGGCGGCGTCATCGGTGGCGTCGCAGGCGAGGTGGTAGCCGCCGAGCCCCTTCACCGCGAGGACGGCCCCGGCGGCCAGCAGCCGCCGGGCCCCGGCGACGGGGTCGGGGCCGGGCACCTCGCGGGGCGGGTTCCCGGCGAGCAGGCGCAGCCGGGGGCCGCAGGCCGGGCAGGCGACCGGCTGGGCGTGGAAGCGCCGGTCGCGCGGGTCCGCGTACTCGCGGGCGCAGTCGGGGCACATCGGGAAGCGGGCCATGGTGGTGTGGGCCCGGTCGTAGGGCAGTCCGGTGACGATGGTGAAGCGCGGCCCGCAGTGGGTGCAGGTGATGAAGGGGTGGCGGTGGCGCCGGTCGGCGGGGTCCGCGAGTTCGGCGAGGCAGTCGGCGCAGGTGGCCACGTCCGGGGGGACGAGCGTGCGGGCGGGGCCGCCGGTGCGGGAGGCGACGATGGTGAATCCGGCGCCGCCCGAGGCCGGTACCTCGCAGTGGTCGACGGCGTCGACCACTGCGAGCGGGGGTGCTTCCGCCGCGAGCCGGTCGCAGAACCGCGAGACGGCCGCCGGGGCGCCCTCGACCTCCGCGACGACGCCTTCCGGGGTGTTGGTGACGTGCCCGGCGAGGCCGAGTCCGGTGGCGCGGGTGTACACGTAGGGGCGGAAGCCGACGCCCTGCACCACGCCCCGGACGGTGACCCGGCGGCGTTGTACCGCTTCCATCAGCGGGTCTGCGGCAGGGCGGGATGCTCGTCCGGGTGCGGATGCGGATGCACGTGGTCGTGACCGTGGTCGTGGTCGGGTCCGTGGCTGTGCTCGTGCTCGTGGTCGGGGACGTCGGGGTGGCCGTGCGGCTGCCGGGCGGCCATGACCGGGGTGTGCGTCCGGGCGCCCGAGGCGACGGCCAGTGCCCGGTCCAGGAGCAGGCCCACGCCCTCGCCCGAGCGGGCGGAGGTCCGTACCACCTCCACCCCGGGGTTGACCTGCTGGACGTGGGCGCGGAAGGCGGCCTCGTCGAAGCCGACGGCCTCCGCGATGTCCGTCTTGGTGATCACCACCAGCTGCGCCGTACCGAAGGCGGTGGGGTACTTCAGGGGCTTGTCCTCCCCCTCGGTCACCGAGGCGAGGACCACCCGCAAGGACTCGCCGAGGTCGTAGGAGGCCGGGCAGACCAGGTTGCCGACGTTCTCCACGAAGAGGAGCCGGGTCTCCTCGGGCAGCCATCCGTCCAGGTGGCGGCGGAGCATGGCCGCCTCCAGGTGGCAGAGCCCGTCGGTGAGCACCTGTCTGACCGGTACGCCGGAGCGCGCCAGCCGCAGGGCGTCGTTCTCGGTGGCCAGGTCGGCCGTGAGCGCGGCGACGGCCACCGCGCGCTCGCGGGCGAGGAGCAGTTCGCGTTCCAGCAGGGCCGTCTTGCCGCTGCCGGGGCTGGAGAGCAGGTTGACGACCACGGTTGCCCGGGCGGTGAGTTCGGTACGCAGGGTGTGCGCCGCCGCGTCGTTCTTGGCGAGTACCGCCTGTCGCAGGTCGACCACTCGGCACATGGTTCAGCGCTCCTCGGGGATCGGTTCACGGGTACGCGCGGGGGCGGGGCCGTCCTCCCGGTCGGCGCTGACGATCCGCAGTTCACGGCCCGAGAGCAGCTCGACGCCGGTCGCCCCGCCGCAGCCGGGGCAGCACAGGTCGGGAGGGACGCCGACCGCCCAGACGTCCGGGCAGGACGCGCACCGGGCGCGGGCGGTGACGGATTCGATGACGAGCTCGGCGCCGTCGAGGACGGTTCCCGCGCAGGCCAGTTCGAAGCAGAAGGCCAGGGCGTCGGGGACCACTCCCGCAAGCTCTCCGACCTGCATCCGGACCCGGGTGACGGCGCCCGTCCCGGCGGCCCCGGCCGCTTCCTCCACCTGGTCCACGACGGCCAGGGCGATCGACATCTCGTGCATCGGACTCCGTCCTGCCGGGGCTCATTAGACCGGCGGGACGGGGGCGGTGCGGGCGGGCACGCCGGGGTGGGCCCCGTCCCGTACACCATTCGGTCGATGCCGGATGTTTCCTGTTACATCCCCTTACATCCGGCGCATCCGGAGGTAGCGCTTGATATCGGGAAGGATCTGCGCGAGCACGGCGAGGAGGGCGGCGAGGGTCGCCCCGCCGACGAGGGCCTTCTTCATGGGGTTCTCCTCAGTTCGCGGCGGGGCCTCTCGCCCGCGCCCGGGCCGTCGTGGAGCAGCTCCAGGACCATCCGTACGGCGCCGGGCACCGCGGCGGCCACCGGCGGGCTCAGGCCGATGCCCTCCTCGGTGCGGGCGGGTTCGCAGCCGACGACCAGGGTGCGGCGGGGCGGGGTGGAGCCGGTGCCCGCGCACAGGGTGCCCAGGAGGGCCAGGACCGTGTCGGGGGTCATGTGGTGCCCGTCGAGGACGGCGGCGCCCGCGGGGCCGGGTACCCCGGACGGGCCGGCCTCGATCAGGTAGAGGGTGCCGGGGGCGCCGCCGCGGGCGGTGGCGTCGACCAGGACGAGCGTGTCGTAGCCGTCGAGGAGCTGGTAGGCGAGGTGGACCCCGCGGACGCCGAAGTCCACCACCTCCGCGCCGGGCGGCAGCGGGTGCCCGGCCAGGCTCCGTACGGTCTCGACGCCGAAGCCGTCGTCGCCGAGGAAGACGTTGCCGATGCCGGCGACCAGGGTCCTGGTGTTCACGCGTCCTCCAGGGGGGTGACCTCGTCGGGCCGGAAGTAGAGGAACCGGCCCTGTTCCCGGCGGATGTCGGCGCCCGGGTCGCCCTCCACGGTGACGGCGAGGTGGACTCCCCCGTCGACGTCGTGCAGGACGGCCTCGACCAGGGCGGCGCGGCCCTGGAGGAAGAGGTCCTGGGCGTCGCTACGGCGCGGTCCGGGCCGCAGCAGGACCCGGCTGCCCGCGCCCACCAGGACGCCGTCGACGGGGACCCGGTCGCGCACCGGGTCGGCGGGGTCCGCGTGGGCCGGGTCCCACCAGGGGGTGTCCGGCCGGAACACGGCCGCCCCGGCGGCAGGTCCGGGGAGGGGGTCGGGGAGGGGGTCGGGGGGCTCGTCCGGGCCGGTGATCCCGCGCAGCGCGCGCACCGCGCCGTGCAGGCGTTCGAGGACCTCGGGCGGCAGGGAGTCGGCGAGGTCGATCACGGCGGCGGCGCGGGCGTCGGTGCCCCGGGCCTCGCGTTTCTCCTGGTCCGTCAGGGCGGCGGTGCGCAGCGCGAGGATCTCGTCGATCTCGGTGGCGTCGTACATGGCTCCGGCGCTCTCGGGGGCTACGGCCGGGTGGTCCTCCAGGATGATCGGCGAGGAGAGGACCACATCGGCCCGGCCGGGCCCGCCCGCGAGGACGGGCCAGGTGTGCCGGTTGACGCAGGCCGCGACGGCGCCCTCGGCCCACTCGGGCGGGTCGGTCATCGACAGGAAGGAACCGGCGTCGAGGCCCAGCAGGAGGTGGACGGCGACCAGCGAACGGGGCAGGGCCGCGTCTCGGTCGGCGGGGCCGCCGGGGTCCGGTCCCCACGGGCTGGTGTTCTCCACCACCGCCGTGAGCCGCAGGGCCCGGTAGGGCACGTCGAGTTCCACCGTGCGCAGCCGTAGGACGCCGTGGACCGCCTCGGTGCGCCGTACCAGCCTGCCCACCGGCCGGCCCTCGCCGTCGTGGACGGTCTCGGTCTCCTCGCGGGCCGGGCGGGTGAAGGGGACGGTGATCCCCTCGCCGGTGAGCGCGGCGACCGGGACGCTCACCCCGACCCGTTCCTCGGCCCCCTCGTCCCACGGGACGAGGACGCGGTCGGGCAGGTGCAGCGCGGCGGTGTCCTCGAACGTGCCGTCCGCCAGGGCCCGCTGGACCGTGCGCCGCTGGGCGTGCAGGAAGCGCAGTTCGACGGCGAGGGCCGCCGCGCCCTTCGGTTCCATCAGGATCTCGGTCTGCTGGAGGGCGTGTTCCTCCTGCACCGCGCTCCACGCGGGCGGGACCAGGACGCCGAACTGCCAGCGCAGCCGGTTCTTGGCCGCGGAGGCCCGGTAGGGGTAGAGCACGTACCCCTCGAAGAGGACGGTGTCGGCCACCTGCCGGGCGGCGGCGAAACGGGCGGCGACCGCCGCACCCGCGCCCGTGGTGGTTTCCGTGCCCGTGGTGCTTCCCGTGCCGGTGCTGGTTTCCGTGCCGGTGCTGGTTTCCGTTCCGGTGCTGGTTTCCGTTCCGGTGCTGGTGGTGGTCACGGCGCCGTCCTCTCGGTGACACGCGGCAGTACGGCGCCGAGCCGGACGGGGCCCGGGGGCGCGGGCTCGGTGCGGGCGGCCGCGTCGAGCAGGGCGCGCACGGTGGCCTCCCAGGAGGCCAGCGCGTGGCGCGAGCGGAAGGCGAGCAGCGCGTCCATGGCGTCGCGGGGCAGCCGCAGCCAGCCGCAGCCCGGGAAGTGCTGTTCGACCATCTCGTGCCAGACGGCGACCGGCATCCGGTACGAGGCTTCGCGGTCCCAGGGCACGGGTTCGACGCGGAAGCCGCCGTCGCCGGTGAAGGCCGTGCCGGAGAACAGCATCAGCAGCGGGGCCTCGCCGTCCTCCAGCGCGCCGAAGTACCGGCTCGCCGCGATGTCCATGTCGTAGGTGCAGGGCACGGTCAGGTCGGTCTCGGTCTCCCCGGTGAAGCTGGGGACCATGAGCGCGACCTGGGCGAACTGCACGGGCTGGAGCGTGGTGCCCCAGCGCGCGCGTGCGCCGAACAGGTCGGCCAGACCCGCGGCCTCGGCGGGCCCGTATCCGCGCCGGGCCGGTTCTACGCGGATCTGGCAGCGCAGGGCGAGGGCGTGCACCCGGGCGTCGTCGGCCGCGGTGATCCGCAGCCGGAAGACGAGGGTGGGGCCGGCGGCGTACGGGTCGGCGCGGACGCCGGTGCAGGTGAAGGCGAGGTCCGTCATGGCCGGTGTGCCTCCGCCGGGACCCTGGACCGTCGCCCGACCTCTTCGAAGAAGCTCCGCAGGGCGGCGCGGGCCTCCGCGCCGCCGTCGAAGCCGTGCCACAGCAGTCGCATCCGTCCCACCAGTTCGTAGCAGATGTCGATCGGCACCAGATGGATCTCGGCGCGGCCCTCGGAGCGGCGCAGCAGCAGCGCCTCCACGTCGGGTTCCAGGAGCCCGGCCAGGCGGCTGGTCCCGAGCACCTCCTGCCAGGTGTCCGGGGAGAGTTCGCTCTCGGTGGCTCCGGCCGGGCTCGGGTAGAGGGCGACCAGGCGGTCGAGCGCGGCGTTGCGGAAGAAGAACGCGACGCCGACCGGGATCTGGAGGCGTTCCCAGGCGGTGTCGTCCAGGTGGTGGCCGGGGTCGGTGAGGTAGCGGCCGGGGACCGCCCGGAACCGCCCGGTGGCGGCGCCCGGCCGGTCGAAGAGCAGGGCGCAGGCGGTGCAGGCGCAGACCAGGGCGCGGCGCTCGGTCTCCACCAGGTGGCGGTGGCCCTCCTCGGGCACGCTCACCCCGCACAGTTCGCAGCGCTCGGGGCGGGGCGGGCGCGGGCCGGTGAACCGCCGCAGGCCGCGCGTGCCGGGTGTGCCGGGCGTGCCCGGCGTCGGCCCGCTCACGGCACCCGCGCCGGGGTGTGCGGGCGGGTGCCGATCTGGAGCAGGGGCAGCGGCGGGGGGCCGGCCGGGGCCAGTTCGACCGTGGTCACCTCGGGCGCGTAGCAGGCGAGGAGGTCCCGGGTGGCCGCGGGGACCTCCGTGGCGGAGGAGCAGCCGCAGCCGCCCGCGCCGGGTGCGGGGCGCAGCCGCAGGGTGCCGGTGGCCTCGTCGAAGCCGAGGGGTTCCAGGGCGTTCCCCGCGCTCGTGAGGGCGCGGTCGATCCGGGTGCCGACGTCCTCGGGGTGGAGGTGGTGCAGGGTCAGCAGGCTCGCCACGAGTTCGTCGTCGAGCAGGGCGGGCGGGAGCGCCGGGGGAAGCGCGGTCCGGGACCCGGGACGGGGGGCGTCCGCCGGGCCGCCGAGGTGTTCCACGATCCGGGCGAGCCCGGCGCCGTAGAAGTCCATGAGGACGCGGACCAGTTCCTCGGCCGCCGCGCACACCTCCCGGTCGCCGGTGGCGGCGAGGCGGTCGAGCACCTCCTCGACCCGGTGTCCGGCCTGCTGGGCGTCGGCTGCCGCGCTCATCCGCCGAACCCGCTCAGGCCGGTGGGCAGGTGGGTCCGTTCGATCTTCTTGCCGTCGCCCACGTACATGTGGACCCCGCACGGCAGACAGGGGTCGAAGCTGCGCACGGCCCGCATGATGTCGATGCCCTTGAAGTTCTCCGGGGTGTTCTCCTCGAAGATCGGGGTGTTCTGGACGGCGTCCTCGTACGGCCCGGGGGTGCCGAAGGTGTCGCGGGTGCTCGCGTTCCACGGGGTCGGCGGGTAGGGGTGGTAGTTGGCGATCTTGCCGTCGCGGATCACCATGTGGTGCGAGAGGACGCCCCGTACGGCCTCGGTGAAGCCGACGCCGATGGACTCGTCCGGCACCTCGAACTTCTCCCAGGTCCGGGTGCGTCCGGCGCGGACCTCGGCGAGGCCCTTCTCGGCGCAGTGCAGCGCGATGGCGGCGGCGTACGCCTGGAAGTAGGTGCGGGCGCGGTTGCGTTCCAGCGCGTTGCTCCACTTCGGGATCTTCCACTCGAAGCGGGTCTCCGGTTTGGTCATCGTGCGCGGCAGGGTGATGACGACGCTGTGCCCGGTGGCCTGGACGTAGTCGGTGTGGACCAGCCCGGACAGGGCGGTGGACCAGAGCCGGGCGAGGGGGCCGCCGCCGGTGTCGAGGGCGAGGTGGTCCTTGCCGTCGAACCAGCGCGGGGACATCACCCAGCTGTACTTGTCGTCGAAGTTCCGCTTCTGCGGGGCGGGGATGGTGTGCTGGTTCCAGGGGTGGCGGGGGTCGACCGGGTTGCCGAGCGGGTCGTGGGTGACGAACTGTTCCTGGCCCTCCCAGTCGTCGTAGTACGAGCTGCCCAGCAGGATGCGGATGCCGAGGTTGATCTCGGTGAGGTCGTTGGTGACCAGTTTGCCGTCGACGACGATGCCCGGGGTGACGAACATCTTCCGTCCCCAGTCCGTCATGTTGGCGTACGTGAAGTCGCAGTGCTCGGGGTCGTTGAGCGCGCCCCAGCAGCCGAGCAGCACCCGGCGGCGGCCGACCTCCTCGTACCCGGGCAGGGCCTCGTAGAAGAAGTCGAAGAGGTCGTCGTGGAGGGGGACGACGCGCTTCATGAACTCGACGTACCGCATGAGGCGGCTCATGTAGTCCGTGAAGAGCTGGACGGAGGCGATGGTGCCGACGCCGCCCGGATAGAGCGTGGAGGGGTGCACGTGGCGGCCCTCCATCAGGCAGAACATCTCGCGGGTGTAGCGGCTGACCTGGAGGGCCTCGCGGTAGAACTCGCCCTCGATGGGGTTGAGCGAGCGCATGATGTCGGCGATGGTGCGGTAGCCGTGCTCGCCGGCGTGCGGGGCCTGGGTGCGCTCGGCCAGCTCCAGTACACCGGGGTTGGTCTCGCGGACCATCTTCTCGCAGTAGTCGACCCCGACCAGGTTCTCCTGGAAGATGTTGTGGTCGAACATGTACTCCGCCGACTCGCCGAGGTTGATGATCCACTCGGCGAGGTGGGGCGGCTTCACCCCGTAGGCCATGTTCTGCGCGTAGACGGAGCAGGTGGCGTGGTTGTCGCCGCAGATCCCGCAGATGCGGCTGGTGATGAAGTGGGCGTCGCGGGGGTCCTTGCCCCGCATGAAGACGCTGTAGCCGCGGAAGACCGACGAGGTGCTGTAGCACTCGGCGACCCGCTTCTGCTTGAAGTCGATCTTCGTGTGGATGCCGAGGCTGCCCACGATCCGGGTGATCGGGTCCCAGGCCATCTCCACCAGGCCGCTGCCGTCACCGGCCGTCTTCGTCTTCGGTGCCATCGTGTCTGCCGTGACCCTTCTTCGGTGCGGGAGGAACCGGGCGTGAACTGGACGGGGGTGGACCGGGCGGGGGTGGACCGGGCGGGGGTGGACCGGGCGGGGACTGCGGGGAGGTCACCAGCGCGGGCGGTAGCCGGTGGTCAGCTGCTCGCCGGTGCGGCGCCACTTGGGCTCCTCGTCCACGGTGTGGGCCGTGATCGCCCGCAGCCTGCGGATCACCGCCCCGTACGCCCCGCTGGCGGCGCTGGAGACCTTGCCCCCGGGAGGTTCGTCCATGAACGGCATGAACTTGTCGGGGAAGCCGGGCATGGTGCAGGCGATGCAGATGCCGCCGACGTTCGGACAGCCGCCGATGCCGTTCATCCAGCCGCGCTTGGGGACGTTGCACTTGACGACCGGGCCCCAGCAGCCGAGTTTGACCAGGCACTTCGGGGAGTCGTAGGTGTGGGCGAACTGGCCCTGCTCGTAGTAGCCGGCGCGGTCGCAGCCCTCGTGGACGGTGTTGCCGAAGAGCCAGGTGGGGCGGAGCTTGTCGTCCAGCGGGATCATCGGGGCCGAACCCGCCGCCTGGTAGAGCAGGTAGGTGAGGGTCTCGGAGAAGTTGTCCGGCTGGATCGGGCAGCCCGGCACGCACACGATCGGGATGCCCGCGTGGGACTTCCAGTCCCAGCCCAGGTAGTCGGGGACGCCCATGGCGCCGGTCGGGTTGCCCTCCATGGCGTGGATGCCGCCGTAGGTGGCGCAGGTGCCGATGGCGACGACGGCGAGGGCCTTGGGGGCCAGCCGGTCGAGCCACTCGCTGGTGGTGATGGGCTGGCCGGTCTCCGGGTCGTCGCCGAAACCGCACCAGTAGCCTTCGGGTTTGATCTTCTCGTTCGGGATCGACCCTTCCACGACCAGCACGAAGGGGTCGATCTCGCCCCGTTCCCCTTTGAAGAACCATTCGATGAAGGTGTCCGCGCCGCCGACGGGGCCGCACTCGAAATCGATCAGGGGCCAGTGCACCGCGATCCTGGGCAGACCGGGGAGCACGCCCAGCACGATCTCCTCGATGCTGGGCTGCATGGCGGCCGTCAGGGAGACGGAGTCACCGTCGCAGCTCAGACCCGCGTTGATCCAGAGGATGTGGATCGGGGGGTCCTCCACCGGGACCGGCGTCGCTGCGTCCATGGGGATGCCTCCTCGGGGAGGTGTGCGGGGAGAGTCTCCGTATCGCCCTCCGCCTTTCTTGCTAACAGGTGCGCGGGCCGGGTGCTCTGTCATGTTCGGCCAGTCCAGTGACGGCGCGGCTCCGGAAGGACGCAGCGGAGGCCGCGGGGCCGGACGGGGCCGGTGGCACGGGCCGGGGCGGGGTGGTGCGGGCGGGGGCGGGGTGGTGCGGGGCGCGCGCCGGAAGAAAGGCGGGCCGACCGGCTCCGCGCCCGGGGACGGAGTCCTACGATGGGTGGGGCCTGTCCACCGTGCGGGGAGGGCCCTGTGGTGACACGTCCGGTGGTGACACGTCCGGTGCGTACGGGCGGGATGCCCTGCCCCCCGACCCGTCCCCCGCGGACTCCCCCGCCGCCGAAACGCCCGGTGCGGCCGCCACGGCCCGGAGCACCGGTGGCGGGCCGTCACGTGGGCACGGGGCCCGGACCGTCGCCGTCAGCGGGCGGCTCCGGATCTTCCCGGGCCGCCGCCTCCCGGAGCCGGGGTGACCGCCAGCAGCGGCGGGGCCGGTGAGGACCAGCGGTGGCCGCAGGGGTCGAAGACCAAGGTCACCGGCCGGCCCGGCCGCTGACGCCAGGAGATGCGGTCCGGCGGGCTCCCGCAGACCGGACAGCAGGGCAGCGGGCTCGGCTCGGACAGGCACCCGGGTACGGCCGCGAGCGGCGTGGAGTGCGGTTCGCGCATGGAGACTCCCTGGTCGGGGGGTTGGGCTGGTCGCACTGTGCCATGGACGGGACCCGATCCGCACGGACGGATCCTCCAGGGTTCCCGCCGGCCGGAGCTGTGCACTCCTGCGGGTTCCGACGTCAGGGGCGCCCCGGGGTCAGGCGCCGCGGCGCCCGGCCTCCACGAGGCCCGACTCGTAGGCCGCGATCACCGCCTGCGCGCGGTCGCGGACACCCAGCTTGCCGAAGATCCCGGTGATGTGGTTCTTGACCGTGGAGACACTGATGTCCCGGTCCCGGGCGATCTCGGCGTTGTCGAGTCCGGCCGCCATCAGCTGCCAGATCTCCAGCTCGCGCGGGGTGAGTTCGGCGGCGGGTCCGGCCGGGGGCGCGGCGTCCTGCGGGCGGAGCCGGCCGGGGGGCCGTACGTAGGTGGAGATCAGCCGGGTCAGCAGCCTCGGCGCCACGACGGCCTCGCCCGCGTGGACGGTGCGGACGGCGGCGATCAGCTCCTCGGGCGAGACGTCCTTGGGCAGGAAGCCGTACGCTCCGGCGCGCAGGGCGGCGACCACGTACTCGTCCATGTCGAAGGTGCTGAGGGCCAGGACCCGGGAACCGGGGAGTATCCGGGCCAGTTCCCCGGTGGCGCCCACTCCGTCGAGCACCGGCATCCGGATGTCCATGACGACCACGTCGGGCCGCAGTTCCCAGGCGAGGGCGACGGCGCGGGCGCCGTCCTCGGCCTCGCCCACGATCTCGAACTCCGGGTCGGGGGCGAGGATCAGGGCCAGGCCCCGCCGTACCAGCGGCTGGTCGTCGGCTATCAGGACACGGATCATCGGTCCCCTCCCTCTCCTGCGGCCACCGTCACGGCCACGGTCGCGTCCGGTGTCCGCGGGGCGGGAAGCCGCGCCGCCACCTTGAACCCGCCCCCGGCCAGGGCCCCGGTCTCCAGCGTCCCGCCCTGGAGGGCGACGCGTTCGTGCATGCCGAGCAGACCGTACCCGGTGCGGGACTCCGGCCGTACGGGCGGGGGCTGCGGTGCGCCCGCCCCGTCGTCGCACACCTCCACGACGACCTCGTCCGGGCCGTACGACAGCCGGACGCGGGCGTGGGCGGGGCCCGCGTGCTTGCGGGTGTTGGTCAGGGCCTCCTGCACGATCCGGAAGACCGTGAGGCCGACGGTGGGCGGCAGCGGGCGGACCGGCCCGTCCACGGTGAACTCCGTCCGCGTCCCGGCCAGCCGGGATTCGGTGACGACGCGTTCGAGGTCCGCGGGGCCGGGCTGCGGAGCCGGCGGGGTCTGTTCCGGTTCCTCCCCGGCCCGTAGGACGTCGAGGAGCTGGCGCATCTCGCGCAGCGCCATCCGGCCGGAGCCCTCCAGGGTGACCAGGGCCTCGCGGGAGGCCTCCGGGTCGTGCGCGAGGTTGGCCCGTGCCCCGCCCGCCATCAGCTGCATGGTGGTGATGTGGTGGGCCACGATGTCGTGCAGCTCACGGGCGATCCGGCGGCGTTCCTCGGCCACCGCCCGGTCGGCGAGCAGGACGCGGTTGGCGTCGACCTCCCGCTGCCAGCGGTTGACCGCCACGGCGGTACCGACGACGAGGAGCGTGGCGGCGGCGTTGCCGGCGACGATCCAGCCGGACGGGAGCAGCACGCCGTCCTGGCCGAGGGCGGACAGCGGCACGGCGGCGAGGGCGCACACCGTGACCACGGCGGGACGGCGGGTCCTGGTGACCGTGTAGAGGGCGACCACGAGGGCGACGGTGAAGTGCGGCGGCATCGGGTTGCTCAGGTTCATCACCATGCCCAGGGCCAGCACGGCCGCGAGCGTCGTCACCGGGCGGGCGCGCCGGGCGAGCAGGGTGAGTCCGGCGGCCACGAGGAGGAAGAGCACCGGCACGGACAGGGGCCGCCCCTCGTGCAGGGACCCGATGGAGAAGCCGATCACGTCCAGGGCCGCGGCCCCGACCACCATCAGTGCCTCGTTCCGTGTCCACGCCAGCCTGTCGACGCCCGTGCGCATCGTCACCGTCCTCCCCCGCGCGGCCGCCCGGCCCGGCTCGTGCCGGGGTCTCGCGCGACCGTCCAGGCTCCATTCTGGCACCGGCCGCGCCCGGTGCCACCGGCCCGGAGGGGGAGGTGGACCGGGACTGCGGTCCTGGTCGGGGCGCAGGGACCGGACCGTGGTCCCGGGCGGAGTTCCTCCTGTGCCCCGATGTCCGCGGGGGTCCGCGCCTGATGGTCTGGGGACGTGCCGGGAGGACCCGGCGCCACCGCACAGACCCCGAGGAGCAACGTGATCCGCGCCCTGACCGGATACTCGACGAGAAGTCCGTGGAAGGTGATCGCCGTCTGGGCCGTGCTGGGTATCGCGCTGACCGTGCTGGGCCAGGCCTTCGTCTTCCGCGCCACCCAGTCCAGTACCGGCGAGTTCCTGCCCTCCTCCTACGACTCGGCCGCCGCGCTGAGGATCGCCGAGGAGCGGTTCGGGGCGGAGCCCGACGCCAATCCGCTGACCGTGCTGGTGGCGCGGGCGGACGGCGGCGCGCTCAGCGGCGCCGACGAGCGGCGGATCGACGCCGTGGCGCAGGAGCTGGGCCGGTACCGGGTCACCATGCCCCGGCCCGAGGACACGCCGCCCTTCCTCGTCCAGGACCACTCCCAGGTCCCCGAGATCGCCGGGGCCATGACGGCGCCCGACCGGAGCTTTCGGCTGCTCTCCGCCGAGCTGAGCGGCAATCCGGCCGATCCCGGGCTCCAGAGCACCTACCGGGCCTTCCGTGACCACGCCCGGGCCGAGTTCACCGAGGCGGGGATGCGGACGGGGTTCACGGGTGGGCTCGCCGACAGCGTGGACTCCGCCGACGCCGAGGAGACCCGCGCGAAGGTGATCGGTGTCGTCATGCTCGGCGTCATCGTGCTCCTGCACGTCCTGGTGTTCCGCAGCTTCCTGGCGGCGCTGCTGCCGCTGATCGCGGTGGCGGTCGTCGGCGGGGCGGCGGCCGGTGTGGTGATCGGCGCGGCGATGCTGACGGGGACGCGGCTGGCGCCGTCCACCCCGGGGCTGATCAACGTGGTGCTGGTGGGCATCGGCGTCGACTACTTCCTCTTCCTGCTCTTCCGCTTCCGCGAGCAGTTGCGCGCGCGGCCCGAGCAGTCCGGCCGCGAGGCGGCGGCCGAGGTCGCCGGGCGGGTGGGCACGGCGATCACCTCGGCGGCGCTGACCATCGTCGCCGCGTTCGCCACGCTCGGGGTGGCGACCTTCGGCCAGTTCCGGGTCCTGGGTCCGGCGATCGCGGTGTCCGTCCTGGTGATGCTGCTGGGCAGTCTGACCCTGCTGCCCGCGCTGCTGGCCGTCACCGGGCGCCGGATGTTCTGGCCCTCCCGCTCCCTGGACCGGGAGGACCGCGCGGGCTCGGCGGCCCGGATGGGCGAGCGGGTGGCCCGGCGGCCCCTGATGCTGGTCCTCGCCTCGGTGGCGCTGCTCGGCGCGCTGTCCGCCGGACTCGTCGGGATGCGCATGGACTACGGGCAGACGGGCGCCGGGGAGCGGACCGCGGCGGCGGTCACCGCGGCCGAGATCTCCCGCGCCCTGCCGGCCGGGGTGTCGGACCCGACCAGTGTGTTCGTCACGGCCCCGGACGGTTCCGCGCTGACGGCCGAGCGCCTCGGCGGGCTGTCCCGGGCGCTGGCCGGGGTCGACGGGGTGGGCCAGGTGGCCGCCACCGTGCTGAGCGAGGACCGCGGGGCGGCCCGGATCGACCTCTTCCTGACGGCCTCCCCGCAGCTCCAGGAGGCGCGGGACCTGGTCTCGGGTCCGGTCCGGGACACCGTCGCCGCGCACCGGCCGGCCGGGACCGAGGCCCATGTGGGAGGCACTGCGGCGGTCTTCGCCGACATCGCGGCGGCCGTGGACAAGGACCTGCGGGTGGTCTTCCCGGTGGCGGCGGCGCTGATCGCGCTGATCCTGGTCGTGCTGTTGCGGAGCCTGCTCGCGCCGCTGGTCCTGATGATCGCGGTCGGGTTCGGTTTCGCCGCGACCCTGGGCGCCTCGACCCTGGTCTTCCAGCAGGCGCTGGGGCGGGCGGGGGTGGACTTCACGCTTCCGCTGGTGCTGTTCCTCTTCGTGGTCGCGCTGGGCACCGACTACAACATCCTGATCAGCGACCGCATCCGGGAGGAGATGGAGCGGCCCGGTCCGGCCCGCGCGGCGGTGGCGCGGGCGGTGCGGCACACCGCTCCCGCCATCGCGACGGCGGGCGTGGTGCTGGCCGCCTCCTTCGGGAGCCTGGCCGTCAGCCCGGCCCCGTCCACCCAGCAGATCGGCTTCGCGACGGCCCTGGGGATCATGCTCTCCGCGTTCGTGCTCTCGATCGTGCTGGTGCCCGCGCTGGCGGCGCTCCTGGGCCGGTCCCTGTGGTGGCCGCTGCGGCCCCGGCGCCCGGCCGCGGACGCGCCCCGGCACTCGGGCGGGACGCTCCCGGAGCGCCGGGACCACGCGGACGCCTCCCGCTGACCCGGCCGGGGGGGGGCCCCGGGGGGGCGCCCCCCCCCGCCCCCCCCCGCCCCGCGCGGCCGGCCCCCCCCCCCCCGCGCCCGGGGCG